>NZ_JBEXYD010000063.1:0-44504 GCF_040630735.1 Kitasatospora sp. NPDC005748 | reverse complement strand
CCCGGTGGAGCGGATGATGCGGGACGCGAAGATCACGCAGATCTACGAGGGCACCAACCAGGTCCAGCGGATCGTGATGGCCCGCAACCTGCCGTGACCGGAGCCGGCGACCTGGGCACATGGCCCCCGAGCTCGTGCGCCCCGAGCTGGTGACCCGTGAGCCGGTGCCCCCTGAGCTGGTGACCCTGAGTCGGTGACCTGAGATCATGGATAAACCCTACAAAGAGCTCGTGGTCGAATCGGTTGCGCTGCACATCTGAATGACCATCAATGCCCTGGCACAGTGGCAGATGAGTCCGCGACTCCCCGTGCTCACCGGCGCGGGGAGTTGTGGCTCTCTCACAATCTCCACAACAAGCAGGGGGTTCGGTCGATGAGTGCTGACGACGACCGCGTGGTGGTCACCGGGCTCGGCGCGACGACGCCGCTCGGCGGGGACGTCGCCTCGACCTGGGCCGGGATGCTGGCCGGGCGGTCGGGCATCCGGGCGATCGAGGACGAGTGGGCGGCCGGGCTGCCGGTGCGGATAGCCGGGCGGCTGGCGGTCGAGCCGTCCGAGGTGCTGGACCGGGTGCAGGCCCGGCGGATGGACCGCTGCGAGCAGGTGGCGCTGATCGCCGCCCGGCAGGCCTGGGCCGACGCGGGCACGCCCGAGGTGGATCCGGAGCGGCTGGCCGTGGTGATCGGCACGGGTACCGGCGGCGCGCTCACCATGCTCGGGCAGGACGACGTGCTGGAGGCCTCCGGGGTCCGCAAGGTCTCCCCGCACACGGTGCCGATGCTGATGGCGAACGGCCCGGCGGCCTGGGTCAGCATCGAACTGGGCGCGCGGGCCGGCGCGCACACACCGGTGAGCGCCTGCGCGTCCGGCGCCGAGGCGATCGCGATGGGCCTGGACCTCATCCGGCTCGGCCGGGCGGACGTGGTGGTCGCGGGTGGCGCCGAGGCCTGCGTCTGCCCGCTCACGCTGGCCGGGTTCGCCCAGGCCAAGGCCCACTCCACCCGCAACGACGAGCCCGAACTGGCCTCCCGTCCGTTCGACGCGGGCCGGGACGGCTTCGTGATCGGTGAGGGGTCGGTGGTGGTCGTCCTGGAGCGGGCCGGGTTCGCCGCGGCCCGGTCGGCCCGGGCGCACGCCACGCTCGCCGGCGCGGCGGTCACCTCGGACGCGTTCCACATCACCGCGGCCGCGGCCGAGGGCCAGGTCCGGGCGATGCGCCGGGCGGTGGCCGAGGCGGGCCTGGCGCCGGCCGACATCGCGCACGTGCACGCCCACGCCACCTCGACCCCGCTGGGCGATCTGGTCGAGGCCGAGTCGGTGGTCGAGGCGATCGGGCTCCACCCGGTCGTCACGGCGACCAAGTCGATGACCGGCCACCTGTTCGGCGCGGCCGGGGCGATCGGCGCCCTCGCCGCCGTCCTCGCCCTGCGCGACGGCGTGGTCCCGGCCACCCGGAACCTCGACACCGTCGACCCGGCCGTGAAGCTGGACGTGGTCACCGGTGCCCCGCGCCGGGGCGCGCTGACCGCCGCGCTCACCAACTCCTTCGGGTTCGGGGGCCACAACGCGACGCTGGTCTTCACCCCGGCGCCGTGAGGTCCGGCGGGGGCCCCGGGAGGCCCGGCTCCGGGCAGTGGGGGGCGGGCCCGGCGAAACCCGGGAGACGGTTCGCCGGGCCCGACCTAGGGTGGCCGTCATGTCTACGTCATCGCCGACCCTCCGACTGGAGAAGGTCACCCCCGCCACCATCGACGCCGCGCTCGAACTGAAGGTGCGGCCGGACCAGGAGCAGCTGGTCTCGCCGGTCGCCAAGTCCCTGGCCGAGGCGTACGCGCACGGCGACACCGCCTGGCCCCGGGTGCTCTTCGACGGCGACCGCGCGGTCGGGTTCGTGATGGCGTTCTTCGACATCGCCTTCCGGCCCGACCAGCCCGGAGACCGGCTCCGCTCCGGTCTCTGGCGCCTCAACATCGCCGCCGACGAGCAGGGCCGGGGCTACGGCCGCTTCGCGGTCGAGCAGGTCTGCGCCGAGATCCGCCGCCGCGGCGGCGACCGGGTGACGGTCACCTACGTGCCCGGCGACCACGGCCCGGCCGCGTTCTACCGGCGCCTCGGGTTCCGCCCCACCGGCGAACTCAGCGGCGACCAGGAGGTGGCGGAACTCGACCTCTCCGGCGCCGAGCCCTCGGGCGCCTGAGGCCGGCGGGCGGAAGTCAGGCCCGCCGGTGCCCGCCGAGCCGGGGTCGGGGGCCGGAGATCGGGCCGTCCGAGGCGTCCCCGTTAAGAGTGCGGAGCAGGAAGTCGGCCCGGCCGACTTCCTGCTCCGGCGGTGCGCGGGGCCTCAGCCCAGCAGCAGGTACTTGGTGGACGGGACACCCTGGGTGTAGCTGCAGTCGGTGTTCTGGGTGCTCTGGCTGTACGTGAACCCGGACGGGACGGTGCACGCCCAGAGGCCGTTGACCGGCTTGCGGAGGTGGAAGGTGGTGGCCTGGACGCCGGGCTGGAGGCTGCACGCGCTCGTGTAGGTGATCCGGTCGTAGGTGAACGCCGGGGTGCCCATACAGGCGGTGAGGCCGTCCACCGGCGTCCGCAGGTGGTACGCGTTGGAGGTCACGCCGGGCTGCTGGCTGCAGGCGCTGCCCCAGGTGATGGCGTCGTAGACGAACCCGGGCGAGCTCTTGCAGGCGGTCAGTCCGTCGACGGGCGTCCGCAGGTGGAACTGCGGTGCGTTCCAGCTGCCGGAGCTGCACGTCCGGTTCATGGCCACCTGGTCGTAGACGTACCCGGCCGGGACGTCGCACGCCCAGGCCCCGTCGAGTCCGGTGGTGGCCGCGGCGGCGGTGGTCGCGGTGGCGGCCCCGGTGAGCAGGAGCGCCAGGGCCGCGAAGGCGGCCAGGAGCAGGCGGATCGGGCCGGTGCGGGCGGTGCGTGCGGTGCGTGCGGCGGACATGGGTCTCCCGGGGAAGCGGTCGGTGACATGGGATCGCACGGTGGCGCCGGGCGCGTGCGCGCCCGCTGCCGCCGCCGGTTCTAGCACGGACGGCCGCGCCGCCACCCTGGTACGGCGGCCCGGTCGGTCGCGGCGACCACCGCCGTCCACTCCGGCTCGTGGCGGGGCTCCGACCCGACTCAGCCGATCAGCGCCGCCGCCTCCTGCCGCGCCTGGCGCAGCCACTGCGCGCGGACGGCGTCGGCCGAGTCCGTCACCGTGCGGAAGACGGTCCGCCGCACGTCCGTCACGCCGACGTAGGGCAGCACGCAGGCGGCCCAGATCCGCTCCAGCGGATCACCGAACTCGGCCCGCTCGCGCTCCTCCTGGGTGTCGGAGGTGTTCAGCACCAGGGCCCGCCCGGCGCGGAGCAGCCCGGCCGGCTCGCCGTCCGCCGTGCCGAGCTTGTACGCCACGCCGGGCACGAGCACCCGCTGCACCCACCCGGTCAGGACGGCCGGCGGCATGCCCCACCAGTTGGGGTGGATCAGGACGAGCGCGTCCAGGGTGGCCACCTCCGCCCGGTGCAGGGCCAGTCGCGGATCGGCCGGCTCCGCCGTGGCGTCGACCGTCCCGGTCTCCCCGGCGGCCAGCGCGGGTTCGAACCCCTCCGCGCAGAGATCGTGCGCGAGCACCTCGTGGCCGCGTCCGCGTAGTTCGTCCACCACGGCGTCGAACAGCGCGTGGTTGAAGCTGCCCGGTCGCGGGTGCGCCAGATAGACGCCGATCCGCCCCGTCTCCGTCGTCACGCTCATGTCCCGTTCCCCCCTTGTCGGTTGACCTGAGGGCGATGCTAGGGGACCGCCCGGCGGGGTGCGGGCCCGGGACCTGGCCGGACTCCCCGCGCGAGCGGGCCGCCGGGGACGGCCACCGCCGCCGGCCCCTGTCGAGGCCGGTCCGGAGCCGCGGCACGCCCGGCGACCGGACGATTTACGGGGCCGTCGCGCGTACCGGGGGGCGGCATGCCATGATCCCTGCATGGGTTCCAACGTTTACTTCGACATCACCATCAACGACGAGCCGGCCGGGCGCATCGTCTTCAAGCTCTTCGACGACATCGTCCCGAAGACCGCCAAGAACTTCCGCGAGCTGGCCACGGGCGAGCACGGCTTCGGCTTCAAGGGCTCCTCGTTCCACCGCGTCATCCCGGGCTTCATGCTGCAGGGCGGTGACTTCACCCGCGGTGACGGCACCGGCGGCAAGAGCATCTACGGCGAGAAGTTCGCGGACGAGAACTTCACCCTCAAGCACACCAAGCCGGGCCAGCTCTCGATGGCGAACGCGGGCCGCAACACCAACGGCTCGCAGTTCTTCATCACCACCATCGTGACCGACTGGCTGGACGGCAAGCACGTCGTCTTCGGCGAGGTCGTCGAGAACCTCGACCTCGTGACGAAGATCGAGTCCTACGGTTCGCAGAGCGGCCGTACCTCGGCGAAGATCACCATCGCCGACTCGGGCATCGTGGCCTGAGGTCCGACCCCCTGACGAGCCCAGGAGCAGGAAGTCGGCCGGGCCGACTTCCTGCTCCTCGCACGTCCCGGCCCGGTACGACCGGCCGCGCGACCTGAGCCCTACGTCCAACGACCGATGGCCCGGCTCCCCGCCGGCCCGCTGGAATGGACACCGTGGATCACCCCCCGGCCGTCGACGGCCTCACCGACATCCAGGTGGACGCCTACCTGGCGCGGATCGGCACCCGGCGCCCCGGCCGGCCCTCGCCCGCCGCCCTCGCCGAGCTGCACCGCGCGCACCTGGGCACCGTGCCCTTCGAGAACCTGGGCATCGGGCTCGGGGAGCCCGTCGTCCTCGACCCCGGCGCGCTGTTCGCCAAGCTCGTCACCCGGCGCCGCGGCGGCTTCTGCTACGAACTCAACGGCCTGTTCGCCGAGCTGCTGCGGGCGCTCGGCTACCGGGTGGACCTGCTCGGCGCCCGGGCCTTCGACGGGGACCGGCCCGGCCCGCCGTTCGACCACCTCGCCCTGCGGGTCGACCTGGCCGAGCCCTGGCTGGCCGACGTCGGCTTCGGCCGGTTCAGCCACTTCCCGCTGCGCCTGGACGAGCACGGCCCGCAGCGCGAACCCGGCGGCGAGTTCACCCTGGTCCCGCACGCCGACGACGAGCTCGACGTGCTGCTGGACGGCCGGCCGGAGTACCGGCTCGGCCTGCGCCCCCACCGGCTGGCCGACTTCGTGCCGACCTGCTGGTGGCAGACCACCTCGCCGGACTCCCACTTCACCCGCTCGTTGACCTGCTCGCGGCTCACCCGGGACGGCGGCCGGATCACCCTCGGCGGCGTCCGGCTGATCCGTACCGGCCCGGACGGCGTGCGCACCGAGGAGGACCTCGACGAGGCCGGCGCCCTGGCCGCCTACCGCGAGCACTTCGGCACCACCCTCGACCGCCTGCCGGTGCCCCCGGCGCCCGCCGTCCGACCGCGGCCGGAGGATACCTAGGCGGGGCGGCCCGGCCGGGCGGCGGCCGGCCGGCGTCCTCTCGCAGCCCCAGGCGGTGACGGCGGCGGTGGATCAGCGCGGTGACGAGAGACGTCCACGCATGGTGGCCGGCCCGTCGCAACGCCTCACGGAGGCCGGCGGTGTCACTTCACGTCCGGTACGGCGGTGTCGTTCTTGAAGGCGTCGAAGACCTGCTTGGCCTTGGCGCTGTCCCACTTGACCGCCGACTCGCCGGTGTTGGTCCGGAAGTCCGGGTTGGCGATCGGGACGGTGATGCTCTTGCCGTCGCCGCCGTTGACGTCCTTCATGGCGAGGAAGAGCGAGCCGAGGTCGGTCAGGCCGGCGTCGTCGTCGACGATCAGGGTGCCGAGGCCGGAGTCCACCAGCGGGTAGAAGGTGAACGGGTTCAGCACGGTGGCGGGGGAGGCGGCCTGCTTGGCCAGCGCGCCGAGGAACTTCTGCTGGTTGCGCATCCGGCCGAGGTCCTGGTCGGCCATCTGGTGGCGCTGGCGCACGAAGGCGAGGGCCTGGGTGCCGGTCAGGCTCTGGCAGCCGGCCTTCAGGTCGAGGCCGGAGTCCTTGTCCTTGACGTCCTGGTCGATGCACATGTCGACACCGCCGACCGAGTCCACGATGCCCACGAAGCCGGCGAAGCCGATCTCGGCGTAGTGGTCGATGCGCAGGCCGGTGTTGAGCTCGACGGTCTGCGCGAGCAGCTTGCCGCCGCCCGACGCGAAGGCCGAATTGATCTTCGAGGTGGTCGCCTTGACCGGCTTCCCGTTGTCGCCGGTGTGCTCGGGGATCGGCACCCAGGAGTCGCGCGGGATGCTCATCAGGGTGTTCCCGCCGTCCCCGATGTGCAGGATCATCATCGAGTCGCTGCGCTTGCCGCCGGCGTGACCGGTGTGCAGGTCCTCCTCCTGGGAGTCGGAGAGCCCGTTGCGGCTGTCGGAGCCGACGATCAGCCAGTTGGTGCCCTTCCCGGCGGCGGGGCGGCCGGGGTAGTCGGCGAGCACGTTCTCGTGGTTCAGCTTGGAGTCGGCCCAGAACCAGGTCGAGACGGCGGTGACCATGACGGCGATCAGGACGCCGAACACCGACCACTTGACGATCCGGCGCCGCGGCCAGCGCGAGGGCCGGGCGGCGGGCGGCTGGGTACCGCCCGGGGTTATCGGCCCGCCGGGCGCGCCGGGGCCGCCGGGCGCCCCCTGGCCCTGCGCGGGCACGCCGGGACGGCCGCCCGGCTGCCCGTACGCATGGGGCTGTCCGTACGACTGCGGCTGCCCGTAGCCCTGCGCGGACCCGTAGCCGGGCGCCTGGGCCGGCTGCGCCTGGTCGTAGTCCTGCGGCTGTCGCGGCGCCGGGGCCCCCGGGCCGCGGGGGTTCAGCCCAGCCGGCAGCGGCGGCTCGGCCGCGTTGCCACCGCCGCGCCCGTACGCGCCGCCGCCGTTGCCACCGCCGCCCGGGCGGCCCTCCTGCCACGTGTTCATGTGGGAGAGAATGCCCGACGCCGGGTGCGGTGACTCCCCCCGGGGCCCCCACCGGGGCCCTTGTAGCAGTTTTGATGCACGCGCCGGATCGTTCCGCCGCACGTTCCCGCGCGGGTGCGCGGCGGGCTCACGGCGGGCTCACGGCCGCCCCACGGAGGGTGGCGGACGGCGCCGCGCCGGCTGCCGCCGCCGCCCCCGTCCGCCCGCCGCCCGTCTCACCATCCGTCTCACCCTGTGTTCACCAGCCGGAACGATCCTTGACCGGTTCGAACAGCGCGTGTTTGCATGACTGCCATGGATCAGCGATGGACCCTCACGCGTCGGCGGCACGTCGACCTTCAGCGTGTGTCCTGTTCGCTCTGTCGTGGCTGACGCGCGCCCGTCGAACCCTCTCCTCCCCGCACACCCCTCTCCAGCGTTTCCCGCCGCCCGCGTGGCGTGCTCTCCGCTGTCGTAGCGCCGTCCCCGCTTCCTGCCCCGAGGTGAACCCATGGCCACCGTCCTGTCCGTTTCCGGCTCGCCGTCCGCGACCTCCCGCACCACCCGCCTGCTGCGCCACGTCGACGCGCAGCTCGAAGCCCGAGGTCACCGGGTCGTCCCGTTCGAGGTGCGCAGTCTGCCCGCGCACGCCCTGCTCTCGGCGGACTTCTCCCATCCCGAGATAGTCGCCGCGCTGGAGCTCTTCGCCCGGGCGGACGGCGTGGTGATCGGCACGCCGGTCTACAAGGCGGCCTACTCGGGTCTGCTGAAGACCCTGCTCGACGTGCTGCCGCAGTACGCGCTGACCGGCAAGGCCGTCCTGCCGCTGGCCACCGGCGGCTCCACCGCGCACGTGCTGGCCGTCGACTACGCGCTGCGTCCGGTGCTCAGCTCGATGGGCGCCGGCCACATCACCCAGGGCTGGTTCGTGCTCGACCGTCACATCACCGTCCGGGAGGACGGCGCGACCGTGATCGAGCGCGAGACGGACGTGCTGCTCACGCCCGTGGTGGAGGCCTTCGCGACGGCGCTGGAGCGGCTCGCCACTCCGGCCTTCGCCGGCTGACGGGGCCTGCGGCACGGTCCCGTACGGGCCGACCCCGAGAAGGGTGGCGGCGACCCCTAGGGGGAGGGGCGCCGCGCCCCGTACAACTACGGTTGGGCCGCTTCATACCGGCGGATGACGAGCGGTTCGCTCGCCGCTCCTAACGTGGATCACATCCCCGCTCGTGCGGATCAGGACCGAGGTTCCGGTGAACCGGAGGGTCCTGGACACACCGGGTGGGTGGGGCTGACTACCGGTCAAGAACGCTCTCCTGCACCATTTCGCGGGCAGGTGGGAGCGACGAGGCTGGAGTCAACGGGTGGGCCCACTTCTGAGGAGAATCCAGTGACGACGGCAGCAGCAGCCGTGTACAACCCCCAGCTTCCCGGCGGCGCCGTCGCCGCCTCGGCCCGTCAGGTGACCAAGGCCTACGGCACGGCCGAGACCAGGGTCACCGCACTGAACGCGGTGGACGTCGACATCCAGCGCGGCCGCTTCACCGCGATCATGGGCCCCTCGGGCTCCGGCAAGTCGACCCTGATGCACTGCCTGGCCGGCCTGGACACCGTCACCGACGGCCGGATCTGGATCGGCGACACCGAGATCACCGGCCTGAAGGACAAGCAGCTCACCAGGTTGCGCCGGGACAAGATCGGCTTCATCTTCCAGGCGTTCAACCTCCTCCCCACGCTGAACGCGCTGGAGAACATCACGCTCCCGATGGACATCGCCGGCCGCAAGCCGGACACCGCCTGGCTGGACCAGGTCGTCGAGACCGTCGGCCTGGCCGGCCGCCTCAAGCACCGCCCGGCGCAGCTCTCCGGCGGCCAGCAGCAGCGCGTCGCGGTCGCCCGGGCCCTGGCCGCCCGCCCCGAGATCATCTTCGGCGACGAGCCCACCGGGAACCTCGACTCCCGGGCCGGCGCCGAGGTGCTGACCTTCCTGCGTCGCTCGGTGGACGAACTGGGCCAGACCATCGTCATGGTCACCCACGACCCGGTGGCCGCCGGCTACGCGGACCGCGTGCTCTTCCTCGCGGACGGCGTCATCGTCGACGAGATGCACGCCCCCACCGCCGACTCCGTCCTCGAACGCATGCGCCGTTTCGACGGCAAGCGCACGAGCTGAGCGGGGACCGGGACATGCTGCTCAAGACCTCACTGAGAACCTTCCTCGCCCACAAGGGGCGGATGGTGCTCTCGCTGCTCGCGATCGTCCTCTCGGTCGCGTTCGTGTCCGGCACGCTGGTGTTCTCCAACACCGCCACCAGCACCTTCGACCGGCTCTTCGCCTCGACCGCCTCCGACATCTCCGTCCAGCCCGCCAAGGCCGGGATCGACGGCGACGACGACGCCCCCGGCGGCAAGGTGGCGACCCTCCCGGTCGACACCGTGCAGCGGATCGCCGCCACCCCGGGGGTGCGGACCGCGGTCGGGCAGGTGTTCACCCAGGACGCCGTCCTGGTCGACCCGGCCACCAACAAGGCGATCGGCCCGACCAGCGGCGCGCCCACCCTGACGGGCAACTGGACGGAGACGCCGCGCAATTCGGTGGAGATCACCTCGGGGCACACCCCGCAGGGCGCCGACCAGGTCGTGCTGGACGCGGACACCGCCAAGAAGGCCGGCCTCGGCCTCGGCGGCAAGCTGCGGGTGATCGCCGGCAGCGGCAAGCACGACTTCACCATCGCCGGCATCGCGACCTTCAAGACCACCAACCCGGGCGCGGCGCTCGCCTTCCTGGACACCGCGACCGCCCAGCAGGTGCTGCTCGGCACCACCGCGTACACCTCGGTCGAGGCCTTCGGCGACGGCACCCGCACCGACGAGCAGCTGAAGGCGGACGCCCTCGGCGCGCTCGGCGGCGGCTACCAGGTGAAGACCGCGGCGGAGCAGAAGGCGGAGAACAACAAGGACGTCGGCTCCTTCCTCGGCTTCATGAAGAACGCGATGCTCGGCTTCGCGCTGATCTCCGCCCTGGTCGGCGGCTTCCTGATCATCAACACCTTCTCCATGCTGGTCGCCCAGCGCACCCGGGAGATCGGGCTGCTGCGCGCCATCGGCGGCAGCCGCAAGCAGGTGAACCGCTCGGTGCTGATCGAGGCGCTGATCCTCGCGGTGCTCGGTTCGACCATCGGCCTCGGTGCCGGCCTGGGCCTGGCGGCCGGTCTGATCCAGCTGATGAAGGCCATCGGCATGAACCTCAGCGCCGCGGACCTCCAGATCACCGCGGACGTGCCGATCGCCGGTTACGCCCTCGGCATCGTGGTCACGCTGGTCGCGGCCTGGTTCCCGGCCCGCCGGGCCGCCCGGATCGCCCCGATGGCGGCCCTGCGCGACCACGGCACTCCGGCCGAGGGCCGCTCCAACCTCGTGCGGACGGTGATCGGCCTGGTGCTGACCGCCGGCGGCGGCGGCCTGCTCGTCCTGGCCGCCGAGGCCGACAAGGCGGCCACCGGCGGGCAGTACCTGGGCCTGGGCGTGCTGCTCACCCTGATCGGCTTCGTCGTCCTCGGTCCGCTGCTGGCCACCAGCGTGGTCCGGGTGCTCGGCGCGCTGCTGCCGGCCCTGTTCGGCCCGTCCGGCAAGCTCGCCCAGCGCAACGCGATGCGCAACCCGCGTCGGACGGGCGCCACCGCCGGCGCCCTGATGATCGGCCTCGCGCTCGTCATCGGTGCCTCGGTCTTCACCTCCTCGGTGATCAAGTCCACCAACGAGCAGATCGACAAGTCGGTCGGCGCGGACTACATCATCTCCGCCGGCCGCACCGGTCTCACCCCCGAGATGGTGAAGGCGGCCGAGGACACACCGGGCATCGCGCACATCACCCGTCAGCAGTTCGTACCGGCGCTCTTCACCACCCCGGACGGCAAGACGGCCAAGGAGGGCGTGTCCGCGGTCTCGCCGAGCTTCACCGCGGACTTCAAGCTCCCGGTCAAGTCCGGCAGCGCGGACGCGCTCGGCCAGGGCGCGATCGTGGTCGGGGAGACCTACGCCGCGGACCACGGTCTCAAGGTCGGCGACCGGATCGGCGTCGACTACGGCAAGGGCCGCGCCCAGACCCTGCCGGTCGGCGTGATCCTGACCAAGGGCAACTCGCTCTTCGACGGCAACTACTTCATCGGCCTGGACACCCTCGGCAAGGCCGTCCCGGTCGCCGACCAGGGCAATGACGCGGTCGTCTTCGGCAAGGCCCGGCCCGGTTCGGACGTCGCCGGGACGCTCACCGCGCTGGAGTCCTCCTTCAAGGAGTACCCGCAGGTCACCGTGCGGGACCAGGCCGGCTACAAGGACCTCGTCCAGGAGCAGGTCAACTCCCTGCTCTACATCATCTACGGCATGCTCGGCCTCGCGATCGTGGTCGCGGTGCTAGGCGTCGTCAACACCCTGGCGCTCTCGGTGGTGGAGCGGACCCGGGAGATCGGCCTGCTGCGGGCGATCGGGCTCTCCCGGCGTCAGCTGCGCCGGATGATCCGGCTGGAGTCCGTGGTGATCGCCCTGTTCGGCGCGATCCTCGGGACCGGTCTCGGCCTGGCCTGGGGCATCACCGGTCAGCGGGTCCTCAAGGACCAGGGGCTGGAGACGCTGGCCGTCCCGACCGGCACGATCGTGGTCACGCTGGTCGCCTCGGTGGTCATCGGCCTGGTCGCGGCTCTCGTACCGGCCTTCCGGGCCGGTCGGATGAACGTCCTCGCGGCCATCGCGACGGACTGACCCCCGGATCGGGGGATCGGGGGAGGGCAGGGGCCGGGTGCGTCACAGCGCCCGGCCCCTGCCGGCGTTCCCGGCGCCGCGGCCCGGCAGCACGAGACCCGGGCCTGCGGGCCTACGGGCAGACGATGTCGGACGCCTTCTCGGCCGCCACGGTGGCCGACGGGGTCGCGGCGGGCGCCGGGGCCGGGGGCGGCGGCAGCGGTGCGACGGTGGCCGCGGCCGGGCTCGCGCCCGGGGCGGCCGGGTAGTCCCCGCCCGCGTACACCTGGAGGGTGGGCCCGAGGCCGGGGACGGCGGTCGACTCGGCGCCCGGGAGCGCGGCGGCCAGCGTCCGGGCGGACTCGGTCCAGCGCGGGTCGTAGCGGACCACCGTCCGGCCGGGCGCCGTCCCCGCCGGGGCGTTCGACGGCGCGCCGGTGGTGGCGAAGCCCGCCCGCCGCAGGTCGCCGTCGACCCGGGCGCCCAGACCGGGCACCCCGGCCGCGTTGAACACCTGGACGTGCACCTGCTCGGGGGGCACCGCGGCCGGGGCGACCGGGGTCGCCGCGGCGCTCGGCCCGGTGGTCGCGGCGCCGGGGGAGGCGGCCCCGCCCGGTTCGGGCTCGCCGGCCGGTGCGGAGCCCGGGGCCGGGCCCGCCGCGCCCGCCGCGGCGTTCAGCGGCCGCCCGGCCCGCACGGCGTCGAACAGGGCCTTCGCCCCCGCCTGGTCCCAGAGCACGGTCGAGCCCCAGCCGGCCACCTGGTGGTCCAGCTTCGCCAGCGGCACGGTCGCGAAGTCCGCGCGCCCCGCCGAGAGCTCCCTCAGCCTGGACGCCAGGGTGATCAGGTCGTCGGTGGTGAGGTCCTTGTCCGCCTTCACCGAGCCGAGCAGGCTGTCCGTCAGCCGGGCCAGCCGGACGGGGTTGAACAGCGTGCCGCTGTCGGTCACCTGGTGCAGCAGCTGGGCGACGAACTTCTGCTGGCGGTGCATCCGGCCGAGGTCGGCGCTGCCGTCCACGTGCCGGGCGCGGACGTACCTGAGCGCGCCGGCGCCGTCCAGGGTGCTGGTGCCGGCCGGCAGGTCGAGGCCGGAGTAGTCGTCCTTGAGCGGCTTGTTGGTGCAGACCCGCACGCCGCCGACGGCGTCCACGGCGGAGACGAACCCGGCGAAGTTCACCTGGAGGTAGTGGTCGATCCGCAGCCCGGTGTTCTGCTCCACGGTGGCGACGGTGAGCTGCGGCCCGCCCATCCCGAACGCCGCGTTGACCTTCCCCTTGCCGGCCGGGACGTCCTTGCGGGTGACCTGGTCCCGGTGGGCGGGGATGTCCACGTAGGAGTCCCGGGGGATGCTGATCACGCTGGCCCGGGAGCCGTCCCCGGCGACCTGGACGATCATCATGGTGTCGGTGCAGTGGCAGGACTCGCCCCCGGCGTGCAGCACCTCCTTGAGCGTCTTCTCCGGGATACCCTCCCGCTCGTCGGTGCCGACCAGCAGGAGGGTGGTGGAGCCGTCGTCGGCGGGCCGGGCCGCGTCGCCGCTGAAGGCGTCCACCCGGTCGATCGAACCGAGGCCGTGCAGGACCGCCCAGCCGCCGCCGGAGGTGGTGAGGACGCCGAAGGCGATGCCGGCGGCCAGTCGGCGGGGCCAGGCACGGCGCCGTCCGGGCAGGGCGGAACGGGGGGAAACGGGCATCTCTCGGATGGTAGGGGCGGCCCGCTCCGGGGCCGGTGAGGGCGCGCCGGGGGCGGAGAGTACGGTGGGCCCGAGCGGCGAATCGTTCCTTCGGCGCCGGGGGCGTCACGTCGCCCAGACCGGGACAAGACGGAGACCGGTCCGCACCGGTACGGTTGGCCCCGATGAACACCAAGGCTGCTGAGGAGCTGCCGGCGGTCTCCGTGATCATGCCGGTGCTCAACGAGGAACGACACCTGCGCACGGCCGTCCGGCACATCCTGGAACAGGACTACGCCGGGCCGATGGAGGTGGTGATCGCCCTCGGTCCGTCCTCCGACCGGACCGCGCAGATCGCCGCCGAACTGACCGCCGAGGACGCGCGGGTCAGGACGGTGGAGAACCCCACCGGCCGCACCCCCGCCGGGCTGAACGCCGCGATCCGCGGCTCCAGCCATCCGATAGTGGTCCGCGTCGACGGGCACGGCCTGCTGACCCCCGGCTACATCACCACGGCGGTCCGGCTGCTCGGCGAGATGGAGGCCGCCAACGTCGGCGGCATCATGCACGCCGAGGGCGAGACCGAGTGGGAGAACGCCGTCGCCGCCGCGATGACCTCCAAGATCGGGGTCGGCAACGCGGCCTTCCACACCGGCGGCCTGGCGGGCCCGGCGGACACCGTCTACCTCGGGGTGTTCCGGCGCGAGGTGCTGGAGCGGCTCGGCGGGTACAACGAGGAGTTCGTCCGCGCCCAGGACTGGGAGCTCAACTACCGCATCCGGCAGGCGGGCGGGCTGGTCTGGTTCACCCCGCAGCTGCGCGTCACCTACCGTCCCCGGCCCACCGTGCGGGCGCTGGCCAAGCAGTACAAGGACTACGGCCGCTGGCGCCGGGTCGTCACCCGCTACCACAAGGGCTCGGTCAACTTCCGCTACCTCGCCCCGCCGGCGGCCTTCCTCGGCGTGACCCTCGGGCTGGTGCTCGGCGCGGCCGTCCACCCGGCCTTCCTCGCGGTGCCCGGCGCCTATCTGCTCGGCATCGTCGGCGGTGCGCTGGTCGAGGGCCGCGGCCTCTCGGCGAAGGCCAAGGCGCTGCTCCCGGTGGCCTTCGCGACCATGCACCTCAGCTGGGGCTTCGGCTTCCTCACCTCGCCGCGTTCGCTGGCCCGCCGGGTGATCGCCAGCCGGTCCCCGGCGACCGCCGACGTGGTCGCCGAGGCCCGCTGACCCGATCCGGCCAATCCCCCCGACCCGCTCTCACCGCCCCCGCCCCGACGCTATCGTCGGGCGCCATGGGGACAGTTGAGGGCGGGTCCGTCGTCGGTGCCCGGGTCGAGGCGACCGCGGACGTGGACGGCCGGGCGGTGCTCGGCGCCGGGACGACCGTCTGGCACCTGGCCCAGGTGCGCGAGGACGCGGTGATCGGCGCCGACTGCGTCATCGGGCGCGGCGCCTACGTCGGCCCGGGCGTGCGGATCGGGGACCGGGTCAAGCTGCAGAACCACGCGCTGGTGTACGAGCCCGCGGTGGTCGAGGACGGCGTGTTCATCGGCCCGGCGGCCGTGCTCACCAACGACCTCTACCCGCGCTCCGTCGACGTCGACGGCCGGCTCAAGCGCGGCGACGACTGGCACGCCCGCGGGGTGACCCTCCGGGAGGGCTGTTCGATCGGCGGCCGCGCGGTGCTGGTCGCGGGGGTGACGGTCGGCCGCTGGGCGCTGGTCGCGGCCGGCGCCGTGGTGCACCGGGACGTCCCGGACTTCGCCCTGGTGGCCGGTGTCCCGGCCCGCCGGATCAAGTGGGTCGGCCGGGCCGGCGAGCCGCTGGAGCCGGACGGCGGGGACGGCTGGCGCTGCCCGCGCACCGGTGAGCGCTACCGTGAGACGGACGGCCTGCTCGCCCCGCGCTGAGGGTCACTTGGCGCAGACGTCGGTGTCGTCCGCCTGGACGCGCTGGAGGTCCTTGGGCGCCTCGGTCGGCGCGACGGACGGGACGGCGTTCGCGGCGGCCAGGACGTCCTTGCCGAGGACCACGGCCAGCCCGTCCCTGCTGCCGGCCTTCGGGTCCTCCCGGACCGCGTCGGCCGGCAGTCCGAGGGAGGCGGCCAGCGCGGCCGCCTCGGCAGCCTTGCCGGCCGGGTAGGACACCGAACTGCTGGGCGTGGCAGTCGCGTTGGGGGCGGTGGCGGCCTTCGCGAAGCCCTGGGCCCGGAGCTTGTCGACGGCCTGCTGCGCCTGCCCGGGCGTCCCGCTGCCGTTGTGCACGGCGACCCGGACGTCCTTGGTGTCCACCGCGGCGGCGGTGGCCGTCGGCGAGGGCGCGGCCGCCGTCGGCGCGGCGGCGGCGTTCCCGGTCAGCGAGCGGTCCTGGGCGACCAGCGAGAACACCTGCCCGGCGTCCGGCTGCTTGAGCACCAGCCGGTCCTTGTCCTTCGGGTCGTCCAGCACCGGCGCGGTGGTGAAGGTGATGTTCTTGGTGTCGACCTTGCTGATGTCCAGCGCCAGGTCCTTCAGCTTGTCGACGCTGCCGATCCCGTCGTCCACGGTGAGCGCCTTGGTGGCGGCGTCGGCGAGCTTCCACAGCTTGGTCGGGCTGGTCAGGGTGTCACTGCTCTTGATCGAGCGGATCATCGAGCTGATGAACTGCTGCTGCAGCGGGATCCGGGTGAGGTCGCCGCCGAAGCCGACGGCGTGCCGGGTGCGGACGAAGGCCAGCGCCTCGTCGCCCTGGACGACGTGCCGGCCCTTGCTCATCCGCAGGTGCGAGTCCGCGTCGTTGATGTCCTTGGCCGCGCACACCTCGACCCCGCCGACGGCGGTGGAGAGCGTTTTCACGGCGTCGAAGTTGACCATCACGAAGTGGTCGACCCGGATTCCCGTCGCCTTCTCGACGGTCTTCCAGGTGCAGCCCGGATCGCGGCCCTCCTGGCCGAGGCTCTCGTTGAACATGGCCCGCGCGGAACCGGGGATCTTCTTGCCGCCGGTGTTCTCGCAGTCGGGGATCGGCACCATCAGATCGCGCGGAATGCTGATCACGGTGGCGTTGCTGCGGTCCTTGGCGACGTGGAACAGCAGGGTGGTGTCCGCGTGTCCGGTGCTGCCCTCGTCGCCGTACTCGCGGCCCAGGCCCTCGCGGCTGTCGGTGCCGATGACCAGGATGTTGAGCGCGTCGCCGGCCGCCTTGGGCCGCTCCGCCTCGCTGCCCAGCTGCACCTTGACGGCGGTGATGTTGTTGTTGAAGTGCTGGTACGCGTAGTAGGCCCCGCCGCAGCCGGCCACCAGGACCAGCGCGCCGACGCCGGCGGTCCACTTCAGCACCCGCCGGCGCGGGCGCTCGGCGGCGGCCTGGCGGCGGCGGGCGGCCCGGCCGCCGGTGTGCGCGGCCCCGGGGGCGGCCTCGGCGGCGGCGCCGGGCGTCCGGCGGCGCTGGACCGGGATGCCCGCGGCCTGCTCGGACCGGGCCTGCTCGGACCGGTACGGCGCGCCGTGGGCCGGCGGGATCCACGGGTCGGCGGGGTCGGTCTCCTGGCTGTCCTGCTGCACGGGGTTCCCTCCCTCCGACCGGTCCTCGGGTGGCGCACGGGCTGCGCGCCGACCCGGACACACTAGACGAGTCGAGTACGGGAATTGTTCCTGGTGTGATCTCCGCCATGTTCGGGAACCGCAATTCACCAGGCACATCGTGTTCCGGTGAATTTCCCTCAAAGCCATTCCGGGTCATGATCTGTACACAAAAGGGTGACCCTGACCAGGTGGTCAATGGATCGCGCAGCCGTCCATGTCCGCGGTGCGTCCCTCGAACGAGGGCGCCGTGGTCGCGGTGGGTGACGCACCGGCGGCCCGGTCCGATCCGGCCTCCGCCGTCACCGCCCCCGAGGGTCCCGGGCTCGCGCCCGCCACCGCCGACGGGTCGGGGGAGCCCGGCGGGCGGACGGTGATCGAGCGGTCGTCGCGCAGCGCCGTGAACAGCTGGGTGGTCAGCGGCTGTACGAACTCGTCCCGGTCCGAGTCGAAGCGGTACGGGCGGCGCGGCGCGGTCAGGAAGACCGCGTCGGCGGACGGGATACCGCGCAGGTCCTGGGTCAGGTCGTAGAGCGCGCCGAGCGAGGAGAGGCCGCCGTCGGCCCGGACCGAGGAGGTCGCCGCGTCGAGCACCGGCCAGAGCCGGGCCGGGTTCAGCAGCACCCCCTGCGACTGGACCTTGCGGATCAGGGCGGCCAGGAACTGCTGCTGACGGCCCATCCGCTGGGTGTCGCTGCCGTCGCCGAGGGTCTCCCGGGCGCGGACGTAGCCGAGCGCCTGTTCGCCGCGCAGGGTCTGCCGCCCGGCCGGCAGGTCCAGCTTGGCGTCCTTGTCGTGGATCGCCTGCGGGACGCACACCTCGACGCCGTCCACGGCGTCCACCATCGTCTTGAAGCCGTGGAAGTCGAGGATCACGTAGTGGTCCATCCGGATGCCGCTCAGCTGTTCGACGGCCCGGATCGAGCAGGCCGGGCCGCCGGTCTCGAAGGCCGAGTTGAACTGCGCCAGCACCTGCCTGCTCCGGGTGCCGTCCGGCTTCTCGCAGACCGGCACGGTGACCATGACGTCGCGCGGGATGGAGACGGCGGTCGCGTGCTTCCGGTCCGCCGCCAGGTGCAGCAGGATCGTGGTGTCCGAGCGCTGGCCGCCGGCCTCGCCGTACGTGGCATTGGCACCGGTGCGGTCGTCACTGCCGATCAGCAGGATGTTCTCGGCGCCCTTGGCCCCCGCGGTGCGGCTGGGCCGTTCGGCCTCCAGCCGGGCCAGCAGCTGGTCGGTGGCGGAGTCGGTCCGGATGTTGCCGTCCAGCTTGCGGTAGGCGATCCAGAGCACGGTGCCGCAGGCGACCAGCAGGAGGGCGAGGACGCCGGCGGTGATCATCAGCCACCGCCGGCGCCTGCGCCGGGGCCTGGTCGGGAAGTCCGGGGCCGCGGGCTCCGGGTCGGGGGAGTCCCGGTCCGGGGAGCCCGCGGTCGCGCGGGCGTCCCCGGTCGGGGGGTTCTCGGTCGGGGGGTGCTCGGTGTCGTCCTCGGCCATGGCAGGGATGCCTACCCGCCGGGCCGGAGCCGGGGGTTAGCCGAGGCGCAGTGTCACCCGTTCGGACTCGGTCCGCTTCTCCCACTGCTCGGCGCTCAGGCCCTCCGAGTTGCGGCAGAGCACCACCGAGGCGCCGGCTGCCAGCGGCGCCAGCAGACCGGCCTCCAGGCCCGCCCAGTCCTGGTAGGAGAGGGTGGAGAGCACCCGGTCGCCGGCCGTGATGCCGAGCCGGGCCGCGCCCTCCCGGGCCAGCTGGACGGTCTGGTCGCCGGTCAGCTTCAGCGGCAGGCCGTCGATGCCGGTCTCCAGCGCGGGCGCGTCCGGGGTGACGGGGGAGTACGGCGCGAAGCGGTCGCCCTGGCCGGGCACCTCGGCGGCGTAGTCGAGGAAGCCGTCCGGGCGCTGGGGGAACCGGCCGCCCAGCGGACGCAGGGCGAGGGCCACCCGTTCGCCCTCGCAGGCCTGGGCGGCCTCCAGGCCGTCCGGTCCGCTGACCACCAGGTCGGCGTCGGCCGGGTCGCCGGCCGGCACCGCCGTCACACCGACCGACCAGCAGGCGAGCAGCCAGACGGCGCTCTGCCAGTGGGCGGGCAGCAGGAGGGCGGCGCGGTCACCCGGACCGGCGTTCAGCTCGTCCTGGAGCAGGTTGGCGGTCTTGGCCACCCAGTTGTCGAAGGTCCGGGCGGAGAGTTCCACCCGTTCGCCGGTGGCGTCGTCGTAGAAGGTGACCAGCGGAGCCGCGGGGTCGACTGAGGGAGTGCCACCTCGCAGGAATGCGTGCAGCAGCTCGACAGGGGTTCGGGCATCGGCAGCGAAAGGCGCAGTCATGGTGCGCCCCAGCCTACGGCCTTCGGGTGGGCGACCGGGAGGGGTGGCGGACCCTGCGCAAGGTGGCATGGCGGGTGCGGTGTTTTGCCCTGAACATCCCTTTTATGGGTATCTCTTTGCCGGCCGCCGCACTCGCCGGCTGCACCGCCGTCCTGCTCCTCCAGCCCGTTCCGGCCGCGGCCGCCGCCGATCCCGCCCAGCAGCGCCGCACCTCGGCCGGCGGCGGCTCGGTCACCTCGCTGCCGTTGGGCGCCGACCGCGCCCTGGCGCCGCGCGCCACCCGCCCCTTCGAGCTGCTCGGCGTCGGCTGGAACGGCCCCGCCCGCTCGCTCGACGGCGGCTCCGTCCGGGTCCGCACCAGGGACGCCGCCACCCACGTCTGGGGCGACTGGCAGGTGCTGGAGGCGGACGGCGAGGACGGACCGGACGCCCCGGGCGGCGGAGCGACGGCGCCGCTCTGGACCGGTCCGAGCGACGGCGTGGCGGTCCAGGTCACCGCCGGCCCCCGCGGCCTGCCGGACGGCCTGCGGCTCGACCTGGTCGACCCCGGCCAGGGCGCCGCCGGGGCCGCCGGCCGGACGCTGCCCGCCGAACCGCCGGACGGGCGCCGGGCCGCCCGGCCCGCCGTCGTCACCCGGGCCGGCTGGGGCGCCGACGAGTCCCTCCGGGACCCGCAGGTCGAGTACACCGGCCCGGTCCGGGTGGTCTTCGTCCACCACACCGCGACCGCCACCGAGTACGACTGTGCCGACGCGCCCCGGATGATCAGGGCGATCTACCAGTACCACGTGCGGAGCAATGGTTGGCGGGACATCGGCTACAACTTCCTGGTCGACCGCTGCGGCACCCTCTACGAGGGCCGGGCCGGCGGCGCCGAGCTCGCGGTGCACGGCGCGCACACCCTGGGCTTCAACACCGACTCGGCGGGCGTCGCGGTGCTCGGCACCTTCGTCACCGACACCCCGCCGCCGGCCGTACCGGACGGGCTCGCCCGGCTCGCCGCCTGGAAGCTCGGGCTGGCCGGCCAGGACGCCGGCGGCCGCACCCAGCTGGTCTCCGGCGCCGACGGCACCCGCTACCCCAAGGGCACCACCGCGACCTTCGACGCCGTCTCCGGCCACCGCGACGCGGTCGCCACCGAGTGCCCCGGCGCCACCCTCTACCCGCTGCTCCCCGCCGTCCGCACCCAGGCGGCCGCGCTGCAGAGCGCCGCCCGCCCGGCGGCCCCCTGGGCCCGCTGAACCCGCGAGCCCGGGGCCTACACCGGGCCGGGGACCCGGGGCACCAGCGCCCGCAGCTCGGCGGTCAGCGCCCGCGCGACGTCCGGCCGCAGGTCGTACCGGGCCGGGGTGTTCTGCAGCAGCGCGATCCGCCAGCCCGCGCCCGCGTTGACGGCGATCACCGTCTGCAGGGCGTTCAGGCCGGGATCGAGGTCCTCGGCGTCGTCCGGCACCAGACCGGCGACGGCGTCCAGCTCGGCCACCCCCGGGCCGAGCGCCCGGATCCGCCGCACCTTGGCGACGTACTCGGGGGTGGCGTGGTCCGCGAAGATCCGCCCCAGTTCGGCGGCGATCACCGACCGCCCCGCGTACCTCGTTCCGTCGAATCCGACCATCTCCCCGTCCTCGGCGAACGGTCCGGCGCACGCCGCGCCGTCCCGCAGGTTCCACCCGTCCAGGGTCCGGTGGTAGAGCGCCCGCACCGCGCCCTCGTCGGCGTGGGACAGCTCCGGCAGCCGCGTATCGTTCATATCCCCATGGTCGGCGAAGGCGGTGGAGCCGGACAGCGGAGGAGGCGCGGGGCGGTGTCGGACGAGGCGGCGACCGGTGCGCGGGTGCGCCTCTGGCGCCCGGGCTTCCCGCTGGACGTGGCCCGCACCCTGCTGCCGCTGCGGCGCGGCCCGGCCGACCCGGCCTACCGGACCACCGGTGACGGCGCGGTCTGGCGGGCCTCCCGCACCCCGGCCGGCATCGGCACGCTGCGGGTACTGGCCAGGCCGGCCGCCGGCGAGGTCGAGGCGCGGGCCTGGGGCCCGGGGGCGGAGTGGCTGCTGGACCGGCTGCCCGTGCTGCTCGGCGTCGAGGACGACCCGGCCGCCCTGGTGCTGCCGCCCGGCCCGCTGCGGGAGGCCCAGCGGCGTGCGGCCGGCGTGCGGCTCACCCGGACCGGGCTGGTGCTGGAGTCACTGGTGCCCGCGATCCTGGAGCAGAAGGTGACCACCGACGAGGCGTACCGGGGCTGGCGGACGCTGCTGCGCGACTTCGGCGCCCCGGCGCCCGGCCCGGCCGAGGGCATGCGGGTGGCGCCGTCGGCCCGCGAGTGGGCGCTCGTCCCCAGCTGGGAGTGGCACCGCGCGGGGGTGGACCCGAAGCGCTCCGCCGCCGTGGTGCGCGCCGTCCGGCTGGCCGCCCGGCTGGAGGAGGCCTCGGTGATGGACCACGCCGAGGCGTTCGCCCGGCTGACCTCCGTGCCCGGCATCGGGATCTGGACGGCCGCCGAGACCCTGCAGCGCAGCAACGGCGACCCGGACGCGGTCTCGGTCGGCGACTACCACCTCCCCAACCTGGTCGGCTGGGCCCTGGCCGGCCGCCCCCGCAGCGACGACACCCAGATGCTGGCCCTGCTGGAGCCCTACCGCCCGCACCGCCACCGCCTCTGCCGCCTGCTGCTGAGCACCGGCACCCACGCCCCGCGGTACGGCCCCCGGCTGACCCCCAACGACCACCGGCGGCGGTGAACTACGGCGTAGTTTGGCGGCATGGAAGCAACCATGCGGGAGCTGAACCAGCAGACGGCCAGAGTGATAGGCGCCGTCTAACGCGGAGAGACCGTCACGGTCGCCAAGGACGGCCGCCACGTGGCCACGATCGTGCCGCCGGAGCGCGCCGAGCCCGTGTACCCGTTCAGGACCGACCCGATGGGTGACGAGGTGGACGACATGCCGTCGTTCGAGGGCCACCGGGTGTGATCGACAAGTGTGCCGTGGGGCGCTTCGAGGTCCCGGAGGTCGCGTCCCGATTCAGTGCGGCCCGGGTGGTGATGCGCCGTTACCCGGCGTTGGACATCGGGCTGACGGACGCGGTCAACGTCGCGCTGGCGGCCGAGGTCCGGACCGCGGCGGTGCTGACCGTCGATCGCCGGCACTTCCGTGCGATCAGGCCGCTGACGAACCACGAGTCCTTCCGGCTGCTGCCGGACGATCTGGGGCACTGACCCCTACCGCACCTCGATGAAGGCGTCCGCGCCGCGGGCCGGGCGGTCGCGGGGCGGTTCGGCGGGGCGGCCGACCGCGACGGCGCCCATCGGGTCCCAGCCGGCCGGCAGGTCGAGGGCCGCGCGCACGGTGTCGCGGCAGAACATGGTGGACGAGACCCAGGCCGTGCCGTAGCCCTCGCCGGCCAGGGTGACCAGCAGGTTCTGCACGGCGGCGCCGATGGCGACGGTGAACATCTCGCGTTCGGCGGCGGCGCGGCGCGCGTCGGGGTAGTCGTGCGAGCCGTCCATCACCAGGCAGGGGACGACCAGGTAGGGCGCGTCGCGCAGGACGTCGCCGCGGGCGGTGCGCCGGGCGATCAGCGCGTCGTCCCAGCCGTCCAGCTCGCGCAGGTCGCGCTGCCAGGCGGCGAGCATCGCGTCCAGCAGCCGGGTGCGGACCGCGGCCGACTCCAGCAGGACGAACCGCCAGGGCGTGGTGTGGTGCGGGGCGGGCGCGGTGACGGCGGCGGCGACGGCGCGGCGGACGGCGCCCGGGTCGACCGGTTCGGGGGTGAACGCGCGGATGGTGCGGCGCAGGGTGACGGCCTGCCGGACCGCCTCGGAGGTGCCGAGCCGGAACAGGTCGTCCGCGGCGGCGCGCACCAGTGGGCGGGTGCCCGCGCCGTCCTCGGCGGTGACCAGGTGGCCGAGGCCCCGGACCACGGCGACCGGGGTGCCGGTGGACTTGCCCTTGACCAGGTCGGCGGCGGCGGCGAGTTCGTCGGCGGTGGCGGTGACGGTCATCGCCAGTTCGTTGCCGTGGCTGTCGGTGCGGCCGCGGTGGTCCTCCAGGACGGGTAGTCCGGCGGCGCCGATCGCGACGTCGGTGAGGCCGTTGCGCCAGGGCCGGCCGAAGGTGTCGGTGACGACGACGGCCAGCCGCAGCCCGGTCAGCTGCTGGAGGCGGGCGCGCAGCGCGCGGGCGGAGGCGTCCGGGTCCTCGGGCAGCAGCAGCACGGTGCCGGCGGCGGTGTTGGAGGCGTCCACCCCGGCGGCGGCCATCACCAGGCCGTTGCGGTTCTCGACGATCCGGACCGGGCCGCGCCGGGCGACCACCCGGACGGTCTCGGCGTCGATCGCGGCCTCGCGGTCGGCGGCCCGCAGCACCCGGCCCTCGGCCTTGCTGACGATCTTCGAGGTGACGAGCAGGATGTCGCCGTCCTGGTACGTCCCGGCCTTGGCGATCAGCGCGGCAAGGTCGGCGCCGGCGTCGATCTCGGGCAGGCCCGGGACGGGCAGGACGTGCAGGGTCACGCCCGCACCAGCTCGGCGAGCGCCAGCGCGGCCCGGGCCATCTCGGCGGTCGCCGCGACGTCCGTCATCAGCAGCGGCACGGCCCGGCAGGCGATCCCGCCGGCCTCGACCGCGCCGACCGAGGCCTCGTCGGCGGTGTCCACCAGCCAGCCGTCCAGCAGGTCGGCGCCGTAGTCCAGGGCGACCGCCGCCGCGGTCGCCTCGACGCCGACGGCGGCCAGCACCTTGTCGGCCATGCCGCGGACCGGGGCCCCGCCGATGATCGGGGAGAGCCCGACCACCGGCGCCGCGGCGGCGGCCACCGCGGCCCGGATGCCGGGCACGGCGAGGATGGTGCCGATCGAGACCACCGGGTTGGACGGCGGGAACAGGATGACGTCGGCGGCGGCGATGGCCTCCAGCACACCGGGCGCGGGCTTGGCGGTGTCCGCGCCGACCGGGACGATCGCCTCGGCGTCGACGGCGGCGTGCAGCCGGACCCAGTACTCCTGGAAGTGGATGGCCCGGGTGCCGTCCGCGTCGGTGATCCGCACGTGGGTCTCGACCCGGTCGTCACTCATCGGCAGCAGCCGCACGCCCGGCTGCCAGCGCACGCAGAGCGCCTCGGTGACCTGGCTGAGGGTGTACCCGGCGGTGAGCATCTGGCTGCGGACGAGGTGGGTGGCGAAGTCGCGGTCGCCGAGCCCGAACCACTCGGGCCCGACGCCGTACTCCTTCATCTCGGCCTTGATCGACCAGGTCTCGTCGGTGCGGCCCCAGCCCTGCTCCTCGTTGATGCCGCCGCCGAGGGTGTACATCACGGTGTCGAGGTCGGGGCAGACCTTCAGGCCGTAGAGGTGGATGTCGTCGCCGGTGTTGCCGATGACGGTGATCTCGTCCTGCGGGCCGAGGGCCTCCTTGAGTCCGCGCAGGAAGCGCGCCCCACCGATTCCGCCTGCCAGTGCCACGATGCGCATGCGCCCATCCTGCCACGGCCCGACTGGCCGTCAGCCCGGTCCGCGGGCCGCCGCCCGCCCGTCGTCAGCGGGCCTCGGCCTGCTCCTGCGGGTGCTGCTCGGGGACGGTGGCGCCGCCGCCGTACTGGTTCATCTCGGTCAGCCCGGGCGTGTAGAGGTGGATGGAGACGGCGGGCTCCAGCGCGCCGTTGACCACCTCGTGCAGGTACCCGGAGGAGAACACCCGCTGCCCGCCCGGGCGCAGGGTGCGGGCACCCTCGCCCGCGTGCGTGAGGGAGCGCTCGATCAGCTCGCCCCGGACGACGCTCATCACCCCGGAGGAGACGCCGTGGTCGTGGAAGCCGCTGCTCTGGCCGGGCAGCCAGCTGAGCAGCCAGACCTCGTAGCCGGGGCCGGTCTCCAGCCGGGCGTACCAGCGGGTGAGCGCGTCGTAGCGGACCAGCGGCTCCCAGCGGGCGCGGTCGGCGGCGATCTCGCGGACCAGCCGGGCGTAGCCGGCGACGGTGGTGGGGTGGCCGGGCAGGTCGGTGCGGGCCAGGTGCGGGAAGGCCAGCGGGTCGCCGGCGATGGAGACGTCGCTCAGTCCGTCGGCCCAGCCGCGGGCGGGCCGGGCGGCCGCCGGGGGAGGCGTGGTGGGCGCGAGGCCACGGCGGGTGAGCTTGTTGCGGTCGCGGTTCCGCTTGCGGATGCGGTTCATGCGCACGGGAGTCGTCCTCGGAGTACGGCTGGTTCGACAGGGATCAGCCGGATCCGGGATGTCCTGGGGCGGGAATCGCGGGCGGCCTCTGTGCTTCCTGGGCGGCGCGCGGTGGGACAGCGGGCGCCTAGATACAGGAACAGAGGCGACAACAGCGGTTCACGGCACGGCGGAGCGCGGAACCGCTCCGGGGGCGAGTGAACTCTGACATGTGGGAAAGGAGACCGCATCGAGCGCTCCGGTGTCAACTCATGAGCCGGGGCAATCGGGCGGGATAGGCCATGAACTACCCGATGGGGTGATAAATCACCCTCTAGGTTTCGATGAGAAGATCGCCGGGAAGGCAGGCCGATGACCGACCTGTGACGATGACTGCGCGTCACGTGGTGGAGGGTTGCAAGGGTTCGACCGGATCCGGGCTGTTAGTCCGATGTGTCCAGATATGTACACTATTCGTAACGGCTTGGTGCCGGGGAGTGAATCCTGGCCCCAATACCAGAGCTCGGCTTGACTGGGCCAGAGTGACGCAACTGTAATTTCTCTCGTGTCGTCCGCCGCACGAGGCAACGGCAACCACGGGGACGCCAAATAGGGGCAGAGGAGGCGCGCCACATGAGCGAGCTCTTTGAGCTGTTGATCGGTGACGGCATCGAGGAGGAGGAAGAAGAACTCGGTTGGCAGGAGCGCGCGCTGTGCGCCCAGACCGACCCCGAGTCCTTCTTCCCGGAGAAGGGCGGCTCCACCCGCGAGGCCAAGAAGGTCTGCCTCGCCTGCGAGGTCCGCTCCGAGTGCCTGGAGTACGCCCTCGCCAACGACGAGCGGTTCGGCATCTGGGGCGGCCTCTCCGAGCGCGAGCGCCGTCGGCTCAAGAAGAGCGCGGTCTGACCGGGGCGGCCCCTGGCCCTGCTGACCCTCCGACAACCGCACAGCTCGACGGGCGCCTCACCGCGACGGTGGGGCGCTTCCGTGTTTCCGGGCCCTTGCGCGACCCGGTGCGCACAGCTCCTCCACGGCCCGCGGACGGCGGCGCCATCCGGAGCCGTTAGTGTGGTGCGCCATCCGGTTGCCGTTCACCGGCTGTGTCCACCGAGAACTGGGGCCCGCGCACTCGATGACCGTCTACAGCCACCAGAGCGGCTTCACCGCTGCCAGGCCGCCCGCCTATCCGCGCCACCTGGTCACCGCGGTGATCGTCTCGCACGACGGGGCCCGCTGGCTGCCACAGGCCCTCGCCGGCCTGCTCGGCCAGGACCGCCAGGTCCAGCGGGTGCTCGCCGTCGACACCGGCTCCACCGACAGCTCCCCGCAGTTGCTCGCCGACACCCTCGCCGACTGGCTCCCGGAGAGCGGCCCGACCGTCCTCGGCCGCCGGGCCGGCTTCGGCACCGCCGTCGGCGAGGCCGTCTTCAACAGCCCGCCGCTGCGCCCCGAGGACCTCCCCTACCGGCTCGACCCGTCCGGCTACGACCCGGTCACCGGCGGCTGGGACGACTTCGGCGACCCGCTCGGCCACGAGGACGACCTCGGCCGCGGCGGCCCCAGGGAGACCCAGCCGGTCGAGTGGCTCTGGCTGCTGCACGACGACTGCGAGCCGCAGACCGACGCGCTGCGCCGCCTCCTCCAGGTCGCCGACTCCACCCCCAGCGCCGCCGTCGTCGGCCCCAAGCTGCGCAGCTGGTACGACCGCCGCCAGCTGCTGGAGGTGGGCGTCACCATCGCCCGCTCCGGCCGCCGCTGGACCGGCCTCGACCGCCGCGAGCAGGACCAGGGCCAGCACGACCAGGTCCGCCCGGTGCTCGCCGTCTCCACCGCCGGCATGCTGGTCCGCCGCGACGTCTTCGAGGAGCTCGGGGGCTTCGACCGGGCGCTGCCGCTGATGCGCGACGACACCGACTTCTGCTGGCGGGTCAACGCCGCCGGCCACCGCGTCGTGGTCGCCCCCGACGCCGTGCTGCGGCACGCCGAGGCGGCCAGCCGCGAGCGCCGCGCGATCGACTGCGGCCCCTCCCACCCGCACCGGCTGGACAAGGCCGGCGCCGTCTACACCCTGCTCGCCAACTCCAAGGGCGCGCTCTTCCCGTACGTCCTGCTGCGGCTGGTGCTCGGCACCCTGCTGCGGGTGGTCACCAACCTGCTCGGCAAGGACCCGAAGCAGGCCTTCGACGAACTCGCCGGTCTCGGCCACGAACTGCTCCGGCTGCCCCGGCTGCTGGCGGCCCGCAAACGCCGGGCCCGGCTGCGGGCCGCCGACGCCCTGGACGACCGCTCGCTCTTCCCGGCGCCCGGAGCCACCGCCCGGCTCGCCGTCGAGGGCGTGATCGGCTCGCTCGGCATAGGGGGCGGCGACGACTCCGGGGCCGGCCGGCACGGTTCGGTCGAGGCCGGCCCGGGCGACGAGGACTCCGAGGACCTGGTCGTCGAGCAGTTCACGCTGATCAAGAAGCTGGCCCGTCGCCCGGCGCCGGTCCTGTTCGCCGCGCTGCTGGTCTTCGCGCTGGTCGCCTGCCGCGCCCTGTTCGGCGCCGGCGCCCTGTTCGGCGGCGCGCTGCTGCCCGCCACCGGCGGCGCCGGCGGCCTCTGGTCGATGTACGCGGACGCCTGGCACCCCGTCGGCACCGGCTCCACCGCGGCGGCGCCGCCGTACCTCGCGGTGCTGTCGGTGCTCTCCTGGGCGCTGTTCGACCACGCCGACCTCGCGGTCACCCTGCTGGTCGTCCTCGCCGTGCCGCTCGCCGCCGTCAGCGCCTACCTGGTCTCCCGGCCGCTGCTCGACTCCAAACTGGTCCGTGCCTGGGCCAGCGCCACCTACGCCCTGCTGCCCGCGGCCACCGGCGCGCTCGCCCAGGGCCGGATCGGCACCGCCGTCCTCGCCGTCCTGCTGCCGCCGCTGGCCCGCGCGGCCGCGATCTCCGCCGGCCTCGGCATCCGCGCCGAGAGCGCCGCCAAGGGCGCCCGGCCCGGCTGGCGCCCGGTCTGGATGACGGTCCTGCTGCTCACCCTCGCCACCGCCTTCGTGCCGCTGGCGTGGGCGCTGGCCGTGCCGCTGTGCCTGGCCATGCTCGCCGCCGCCGTGGTGCGCGGCGGGGCGTTCGGCTCCGGCGGGGCCGCGCTGCGGCTGCTCGGGCTGCGCGTGCTGGTGATCCTCGGCGCGCCGGTGCTGGTGCTCGCGCCCTGGTCGCTGCAGGTGCTCTCGCACCCCCAGCTGCTGCTGCTGGAGGCCGGTCTGCCCGGTCTGCACGGCGGCGGCGCGAACGCCGTCGGCCTGCTGCTGGTCAACCCGGGCGGCGCCGGAGTGCCGCCGGTCTGGCTGTCGGCGGGCGTGGTGCTCGCCGCGCTGGCCGCGCTGCTGCGCGCCGACCGCCGCCGCGCGGTGCTCGCCGCCTGGGGCGCCGCCGGCGCCGGCCTGGTCTTCGCGGTCGCGGTGGCGGGCACCTCGGTGACCCCCGCCTCGGGCGGCCCGGCCGTGCCCGCCTGGGCCGGCCCGGCCTCGCTGCTCGCCGGCATCGCCCTGCTGGCCGCCGCCGCGATCGGCGCCGACGGCGCCAACGCCCGGGTGGCCGGCATCGCCTTCGGCTGGCGCCAGCCGGTCGCCGCCCTGGTGGTGGCCGCCGCGGTGCTCGCCCCGCTCGGCACCGGCGTCTGGTGGGCCGTCACCGGGGCCGACGGCCCGCTGCACCGGGCCCCGGCCGCCCAGGTGCCCGCGTTCATCGCCGAGGAGGCCGGTACCAGCGACCGGGCCCGCACCCTGGTCGTCACCGGCGACCCGAAGGGCGGCTCGGTCCGCTACACCCTGGTGCGCGGCGCCGGGGTGACGCTCGGCCAGGCCGAGTCCACCGTGGACCCGGCCACCGGCACCACCGAGCGCCTCGACAAGGTGGTCGGCAGCCTGCTGGCCGGCTCCGGAGCCGACCAGGCCGAGGCGCTGTCCGACTACGGCATCGCCTACGTGCTGGTCGACCAGCCGGCGATCGGCGCCTTCAAGGACGTCCTGGACACCACCCCGGGCCTGGTCAAGGCCAACCAGGACGGCGGCACCGCGCTCTGGCAGGTCAACGGCACGCCCGCGACCCGCGCCCTGATCACGGCCCCCGGCACCACCCCCGTGGCGGTGCCGTCCGGCGAGCGCGACCTCGACACCGCCGTTCCGGCCGGTCCCGAGGGCCGGGTGCTGCGCCTCGCCGAGGCGGCCGGCCCCGAGTGGAAGGCGACCCTCGACGGCACCGCGCTGGAGGCCACCACCGTCGACGGCTGGGCGCAGGGCTTCAAGCTCCCGGCCGCCGCCGGCAAGCTGGTGGTCACCCGTGAGGGCGGCCTGCTGCACACCGGCTGGATCTGGGCCCAGCTGCTGCTCGGCCTGACCGTCCTGGTGCTGGCGCTGCCCGGCCGCCGCAACCACAAGGACGACGACCTGCCCGAGGAGGTCGTCGCCGCCGCCGCGCTGGCGGCCGCCGCCCAGGCGCAGGCGCCCGCCCCCGGCAGCCGCCGGGCCCGCCGGATGGCCGAACGCGGCGAGGGTGGCGAAGGCGGCGACGGGGACGGCGAGGGCGGCGTGTACGAGGGCCGGCCGGGCGCGATCCCGCCGCAGCCCGCGGGCGAACCGCCGGTCGAGGCGGTCCAGGCGGCCGCGGCCGTCCAGGAGGCCGAGCAGTACGCCGACCCGTACCAGACGTACCAGCAGGCCGACCCGTACAGCTACGGCTCCTACCCGGCCCAGCAGCCGACCGCCGCGCCGTACGGCGGCGGCCAGGAGTACGGCGGCGACGGGTACCAGCAGCAGGCCTACCCGCAGGGCGGCCAGCAGGGCTACGACCCGTACCAGCAGGACCAGCAGGACCAGCAGTACGGCGGCTACGACCCCTACCAGCAGGACGGGCAGCAGCCGTGGGTGCCGGGGCAGCCGCAGGGCGAGCCCTACTACGACCCGAACGATCCGAATGACCCCAACAACCCCAACAACCCCAACAACCCCAACAACCCCAACGGGCCGGGCCGGTACCCGCACCACCACGGATCGGGGAGCTGACCCGCGATGAAGAAGCCCGCCTTCCCGAAGAAGTCCAAGGGCCGGACCGGCTCCGGGGCACCGGACGAGGCCGCGTTCGCCGCGGCCGGCCCCGCGGGGTCGTCCGGAGGGACGAAGACGACCCAGTCGCTGCTGGCCGCCGCCGCGGTGCTTGCCGTGGTGTTCGGGGTCGCCCAGGTGCGCCCGCCGGCCACCGCGGCCGGCCCGGACCAGGGCGGCGCCGCGACCTCGGCGCAGGTCGAGCGGACCGCCCTGGTCTGCCCGCAGCCGCTCCAGGGCCTGACCGGCTCGACCACCCTCACCGCCTACACCCCGCCCGGCACCGGCACCGGTGGCGACGCGGCCGCCGGGGTCGGCTGGGTCGCCGACGCGGCGGCGCCCGCCACCGCGCCCTCGGCCCCCGCCGCCCCGGCGCCCTCCGCTCCGGCACCGTCCGCCCCGACGGCCGCCGCCTCCGCCGCGCCGGTCGCGGCCAAGGACACCGCGCCCGGCGACGCCCGGCTGAACCTGACCAAGCCGGGCGCCCCCGTGGTCGCCCCCGCCGCCAACAGCGACAACGCCCCCGGGACCGGCGCGGTCGCCACCGGCGCCCTCGCGCCCGGCTTCACCGTGACCCAGACCACCACCGTCACCGAGCAGCGCGGCCAGGGCCTCTCCGGCCTCACCTGCACCCCGGCCGGTACCAGCTTCTGGTTCGCCGGCGCCAGCACCGCGGGCGACCGGGTCGACTACGTCAGCCTGGTCAACACCGAGGCCACCGCGGCCGTGGTCGACATCAAGCTGTACGGCGACAAGGGCCTGATCGAGAACGACGCCGCCAACGGCATCACCGTCGCCCCCGGCAGCTCGCAGTCGGTCCTGCTGCCCACCATCAGCAAGGGCCAGGTCGCCGACCTCGCGGTGCACGTCGTCGCCCGCAGCGGCCGGGTCGGCGCCGCCGTGCACGCCGCCGACGGCAGCAAGGGCGCCGACTGGGTGCCCGCCTCGGCCGCCCCGGCGCCCGTCCAGGTGCTCCCGGGCCTGCCCGCCGACACCGCCAACGCCCACCTGGTGGTCTGGGCGCCGCCGGAGGACGACGCGGACCTGAAGATCCAGCTCTCCGGCAAGAACGGCCTGTTCACCCCGGCCGGCAACGAGTCGATCCACGTCAAGGCGGGCATGGTGGCCGCCGTCGACCTCGGCAAGGTCACCCGGGACGAGGTGGCCGGCCTGCGCCTGTCACCCACGGACGACAAGCACCCCACCCCGGTGGTGGCCGGCCTGCGGATCGACCGGGTGGGCCAGAACGGCAAGTCCGACGCCGCCTGGCTGACCGGGACCGCCCCGGTCGGCGCCCGCGCCACGGTGGCCGACAACCGCGGCGGCGGGCCGACCACGCTCTTCCTCACCTCCACCGGTGAGGCCGCCAAGGTCAAGGTCACCGCCTCGGCCGGCAGCGGCGGGGGCACCCCGGTCAGCAAGGACGTCGAGCTGCCCGCCGGCGGCACGGTCGCCGTCCCGGCGCCCGAGCCCACCGGTCTGAACGGCGCCTTCGCGCTGACCGTGGAGACCGTCTCCGGCGGCCCCGTCGTCGCCGCCCGGATGCTGGCGATCCCGACCAAGGACGTCCCGATGTTCACCGTCCAGGCGCTCCGCGACGACCGCAGCAGCGTCAAGGTCCCGCGGGCCGCCCAGGACCCGGCGGTCGTGCTCCGCTGACGCGATGACGGAGGGGCGGTACCCGGCACCGGGTACCGCCCCTCCGTCGTCAAGTCATTCCTCGTCGTAGCGCGGGTCGATGGCGTCCGGCGACAGCCCCAGCAGCTCCGCCACCTGCTCGATCAGGATCTCGTGCACCAGGGCGGCGCGGTCCTCCCGCGACTTCGCCCGGATCTCCACCGGCCGGCGGTACACCACGATCTGGCTCTTGCGCCCCTGCCGGCCCGGCGACACCTGCCCCAGCGGCACCCCGCCGTCCGTGTCCGGCCCCTGCGCCTCGCGCAGCGGGACCTCCTGGACGGCGAACTCCACTTCGATCAGCTGTGGCCAACGCCGTTCGAGACGCTCCACCGACTCGCGCACGTAGTCGTCGAACAACTCGGAGCGGGTGAGCGAGATCGGCACCTGCGGAGGCGCCAGCGGGCCGCGCAGACCCCTGCCGTGCCGGTCGCGGTGGCGCGGTCGGCGCGAAGGTCCCGTCGATGACTGCGGTGCAGAGCTGTCCATATCACTGCCGAGGGTAGTCCTTGGACGGTCGGAAGTGGACCACCTCGACAGCGAACGGCCAGGGCGGCGGGTGCACGGACGGGCGCGCGGAGCACGACACGGCACGCCCTCCGGACAGGCGGTCTTCGCTCCCCGGCGAGGAGTGCGGTACCGTCCACCCTCGTGAGCTCTGTACGTCGTTGTTCGCGGACCGCGTGCGGCCGACCGGCCGTCGCGACGCTGACGTACGTCTACGCGGACTCCACCGCCGTCCTCGGCCCGCTCGCCACCTACGCCGAGCCGCACTGCTACGACCTGTGCGCCGAGCACGCCGAGCGCCTCACCGCCCCGCGCGGCTGGGAGGTCGTCCGGCTCGCCGCCGAGGCCGGCCCGCTGCGCCGCAGCAGCGACGACCTCGAAGCGCTCGCCAACGCCGTCCGCGAGGCCGCCCGCCCGCAGACCCCCCGTCAGGGCCGAGGCCCCGACGGCGAGTCCACCGAGGCCGGCCGCCGCGGCCACCTGCGCGTGCTGCGCTCGCCCGACAACTGACGGCCCGCCCCGCCCGCACCGGGCGAGGAGCGGCCACCCGGCCCCGGTACGCTGCCCGTCTACCGCCCGCCCGACGGCGCGGTGCCCCGACGTATCGTGACCCGGGGGCGGCCGGCCGCCCCGGGAAGCACACCGATCAGACAGAGACCAGGGTGGAGCCGCAGTGCGCGACCTCAAGCAGCTCGTGAAGGCGTACGACGTTCGAGGCGTCGTCCCGGACCAGTGGGACGAGAGCCTCGCGCGGGCCTTCGGCGCCGCGTTCGTGCAGGTCACCGGAGCGTCCTCGATCGTCACCGGCCACGACATGCGGCCGTCCTCCCCGTCGCTGAGCCGGGCCTTCGCCGAGGGCGCCGCCGCCTACGGCGCCGACGTGGTCGAGATCGGCCTCTGCTCGACCGACCAGCTGTACTACGCCAGCGGCAAGCTCGACCTGCCCGGCGCGATGTTCACCGCCAGCCACAACCCGGCGCAGTACAACGGCATCAAGCTCTGCCGGGCCGGCGCCGCGCCGGTCGGCCAGGACACCGGCCTCGCCGACATCCGCGAGCTGGTCGAGTCCTGGACCGGCGAGGACGACACGGTCACCGTGCCCGTGCGGGACGTCAAGCCCGGCGCGCTGTCCGCCCAGGACACCCTGCGCGGCTACGCCGACCACCTGCTCGGCCTGGTCGACCTGACCGCGATCCGTCCGCTCAAGGTCGCCGTCGACGCCGGCAACGGGATGGGCGGCCACACCGTGCCGACCGTCTTCGACGGCCTGCCGATCGAGCTCGTCCCGATGTACTTCGAGCTGGACGGCACCTTCCCCAACCACGAGGCCAACCCGCTCGACCCGAAGAACCTCGTCGACCTGCAGGCCAAGGTCCGCGAGGTCGGCGCCGACCTCGGGCTCGCCTTCGACGGCGACGCCGACCGCTGCTTCGTGGTCGACGAGCGCGGCGAGCCGGTCTCCCCGTCCGCCATCACCGCCCTGGTCGCGGTCCGCGAGATCGCCCGGGCCAAGGCGGCCGGCGAGGACGAGCCGACCGTCATCCACAACCTGATCACCTCCTGGACCGTCCCCGAGGTGGTCCGCGAGCTCGGCGGCAAGCCGGTCCGCACCCGGGTCGGCCACTCCTTCATCAAGCAGGAGATGGCCGTCACCGACGCGGTCTTCGGCGGCGAGCACTCCGCGCACTACTACTTCCGCGACTTCTGGCGCGCCGACACCGGCATGCTGGCCGCGCTCCACGTGCTGGCCGCCCTCGGCGGGCAGGACGGCACGCTCTCCGCGCTCACCGCCGAGTACGACCGCTACGCCGCCTCCGGCGAGATCAACAGCACCGTCGCCGACCAGGCCGACCGCTCCGCCGCCGTCCGCGCCGCGTACGCCGGCCTGGAGGGCACCACCGTGGACGAGCTGGACGGCCTCACCGTCGCCGGGCCGGACTGGTGGTTCAACCTGCGCGCCTCCAACACCGAGCCGCTGCTGCGCCTCAACGTCGAGGCCAAGGACCCGGCGCGGATGGCGGAGCTGCGCGACGGCGTGCTCGCCATCGTCCGCGGCTGACACCCGCCCGACGCACGCCCCGGCGGGCGTCCCGAGGCGTGCGCCCGACGCACGCGCCTGACGCACGCCGCCTGTGCCCCGGCCGGTAGGGTTTCCTCCTGGCCGGGGCACCGCCGTGCCACCCCCGAGATCTGGAGCCCGACACCCCATGAAGCTCGAATCCTTCCTGCTGGAGATCCTGGTCTGCCCGCAGTGCCGGGCCGCGCTCACCGAAGGCGGCAGCGAGGAGCACCCCGAGCTGCTCTGCACCGGTGAGGGCTGCGGCCTCGCCTACCCCGTCCGGGACGGCATTCCGGTCCTGCTGGTGGACGAGGCCCGCCGCCCGGCCTGATCCTTGGGGCCAAGACCCGCAGGGGGCACGGACCCGTACCCGCCCCCGCCACCCCAGCGCCCTGCCAGCAGCCGGAGGCCCGCCGCATGCTCGACGACACCCTGCTCGACGACCCGGCCGCCCTCCAGCGCGCCGACCGCGACCGCGCGCTGCTGGCCCTGGCCGGCGCCGGCGCACGGGTCCGCACCGCCCTGCGGCTCGCCGACGCGGCCGGCCTGGACCGGCTGCGCCCCGACGGCCGACCGCGCGCCGTGCTGGTGGCGGGCCACGGCAGCGCGCTGACGGCGGGCGAGATCCTCGCCGCGCTGGCCGGCACCGCCAGCCTGATCGCGCCGCTGCCGCCCACCGACGCGGCGGCGCCGCCGCGCACCGACCGGGCCAGCGCGCCGCCGGTGTTCGCCGACGGGCTGGCCTGGCAGCTCCCGGGCTGGGCCGGACCGCTCGACCTGCTGGTGATCAGCTCCGCCGACGGCGGCGAGCAGGGCCTGGTCGCCCTCGCCGAACAGGCCTACGCGCGCGGCTGCGCCATCGTCGTCACCGCCCCCGCCGGCAGCCGGCTGGCCGAGGCCGCCCTCCAGGTCCGCGCGCTGCCGCTGCCCTACGTGCCGTCCAACCTGCCCGACGACGGCACGCCCCCGGCCGGCCCGGGGGCCGAGCCCGACCTCCCGGCCGAGGACCCGGCCGCGCTCTGGGCCCACCTCGCCCCGCTGCTGGCGCTGGCCCAGAAGCTCGGCGTCACCCAGCTGCCCTACGACGCGCCGGCCGCCACCGCGGACCTGCTGGACGAGGCCGCCGTGCGCTGCCGGCCGGACGCGGCCGCGTACACCAACCCCGCCAAGAGCCTGGCCGCCCGGCTGGCCGGTACCGTGCCGCTGCTCTGGGCCGAGGGGCCGGTGGCCGGCGCGGCCGCCGCCCGGTTCACCACCCAGCTCGCCGAGCGGGCCGGCCGCCCGGCGCCGGCCGGCCTGCTGCCGCAGGTGCTGACCGCGCACCGCGGCATGTTCGCCGGCCAGCTCGGCGCGGGGGCCGACCCCGACGACTTCTTCCGCGACCGGGTCGACGAGCCCGACCCGCTGCACCTCCAGGTGCTGGTGCTGCGGCACCTCCCGGGCACGCCGGCCCCCGGCGAGGAGGACCGGGGCCCGGCCGAGGTCCCGGCCGACGACGAGCGTCCGCGCAGCTACCCGGTCACCCGGGGGCAGCGGCTGGCCGCCGCCCACGACGTCCGGCTCACCGAGTACGCCACCACCCGGCCCGACCCGCTGCACGCGCTGGCCGACCTGATCGCGCTGACCGACTTCGCCGCCGTCTACCTGGGGCTCGCGGCGCAGTCCTGAGCCCGCGGCGCGGCGCCCTCCCGGGCCGGGGCCGGGGCGCCGTCCCGACCCCGCGGCGCGGCGGGCCCGGTACCGTATGCGCTCGACGGACTCGGCCGGGGCGCGACCCGGCCGAGGCAGCACCCGACAGAGCAGAGCGCGGGCCGCCCGAGCGGCCCCCGGCGGAGGGATCCACACCGGCATGAGCACCGAAGGCGGTACCAAGGCCCTGGTCGCGGCCCTGGCGGCGAACCTGGGCATCGCGGTCAGCAAGTTCGTGGCCTTCGCGTTCTCCGGCTCCTCCTCGATGCTGGCCGAGGGCGTCCACTCGCTGGCCGACTCGGGCAACCAGGTGCTGCTGCTGGTCGGCGGCAAGCGCTCGCAGCGGGCGGCCACCCAGGAGCACCCGTTCGGCTACGGGCGCGAGCGCTACATCTACGCGTTCCTGGTCTCCATCGTGCTGTTCAGCGTCGGTGGCATGTTCGCCGTCTACGAGGGCTACGAGAAGATCGCCCACCCGCACGAGCTGGACAACTGGTACTGGCCGATCGGCGTGCTGGTGCTGGCGGTCGGGCTGGAGGCGTGGTCCTTCTTCACCGCCTACCGCGAAGCCGTCAAGGACAAGGGCGCGCACGGCTGGCCCGCCTACATCCGCCGGGCCAAGGCGCCGGAGCTGCCGGTCGTCCTGCTGGAGGACACCGGCGCGCTGATCGGTCTGGTGCTGGCGCTCTTCGGCGTCGGCCTGACCGTGATCACCGGGGACGGCGTCTGGGACGGTATCGGCACCCTGGCGATCGGCCTGCTGCTGATCGTGATCGCCCTCGTGCTGGCGTCGGAGACCAGGTCGCTGCTGATCGGCGAGTCCGCCCACCCGGAGGTGGTGGCCGAGATCCGCGACGCGCTGGTCGACCACGACTCCGTCACCCGCGTGATCCACATGCGGACCCTGCACCTCGGCCCGGAGGAACTGCTGGTCGCCGCCAAGATCGCGGTCAACGCGGAGGACTCCGCCGCGCAGGTGGCGCAGGCCATCGACGCCGCCGAGATCCGCGTCCGCCGGGCCGTCCCGATCGCCCGGGCGATCTACCTGGAGCCCGACGTGTACAGCGCCGAGAAGGAGGCGCAGGGCGACGACCCGTACGCCACGCCCGGTGGACCGGTGCCCGGCGCGCACTGAGCACCCGCACCCCCGGGGCGGCGGTGCGCGGGCTGAAAAACGGTCATAGCGAGCCGCCGTCCGGGCCCGCCGGTGTAGATTCGTCACCAGAGCCAGAACGTCGCTGCTGATGGCGGTCGATCGGTGGTCCGTCCCCTGGGGGCGCGTACCGGTCGAGGGAGAGAGGTCCTCCGACGGTTTGTGCTGAGCAGCAGGGAACCGGTCCCGCCGCGGATCCGGTGGCCCCGGCGTTGCCGCGCACCCGTGCGTCCCCGCCGTGCCGCGACGCACACCCAGGACCTTTGGCCTTGCCCCATCCCCATCAGCGAGGAGCAGACGCATGTCGACCGACATCACCGGTGACTTCAAGGTCGCCGACCTTTCCCTGGCGCCGTTCGGCCGCAAGGAGATCCAGCTGGCCGAGCACGAGATGCCCGGCCTGATGACGATCCGCGCCGAGTACGCCGCCTCGCAGCCGCTCGCCGGCGCCCGCATCACCGGCTCGCTGCACATGACCGTGCAGACCGCCGTGCTGATCGAGACCCTCACCGCCCTCGGTGCCGAGGTCCGCTGGTGCTCCTGCAACATCTTCTCCACCCAGGACCACGCCGCCGCCGCCATCGCGGTCGGCCCGGAGGGCACCCCCGAGAACCCGCAGGGTGTGCCGGTCTTCGCCTGGAAGGGCGAGACGCTGGACGAGTACTGGTGGTGCACCGAGCAGGCGCTGACGTGGCCGAACGGCCAGACCCCGAACATGATCCTGGACGACGGCGGCGACGCCACCCTGCTGATCCACAAGGGTGTCGAGTTCGAGAAGGCCGGCTCCGCGCCGGACCCGTCGACCGCGGACAACGACGAGTTCCGGATCATCCTGGAGCTGCTCAACCGCACCCTGGTCGAGACCCCGAACAAGTGGACCGAGGTCGCCGCCACCATCAAGGGCGTGACCGAGGAGACCACCACCGGTGTCCACCGCCTGTACGAGATGCACCGCGACGGCAAGCTGCTGTTCCCGGCGATCAACGTCAACGACTCGGTCACCAAGTCGAAGTTCGACAACAAGTACGGCTGCCGCCACTCGCTGATCGACGGCATCAACCGTGCCACCGACGTGCTGATCGGCGGCAAGGTCGCCGTCGTCGCCGGCTACGGCGACGTGGGCAAGGGCTGCGCCGAGTCGCTGCGCGGCCAGGGCGCCCGCGTCATCGTCACCGAGATCGACCCGATCTGCGCGCTCCAGGCGGCGATGGACGGCTACCAGGTCGCGACCCTGGACGACGTCGTGGAGACGGCCGACATCTTCATCACGACGACCGGCAACAAGGACATCATCATGGCCTCGCACATGGCCCGGATGAAGCACCAGGCCATCGTCGGCAACATCGGCCACTTCGACAACGAGATCGACATGGCCGGCCTGGCCCAGCTGCCGGGTGTCGTGAAGACCGAGGTCAAGCCGCAGGTCCACGAGTGGCGCAAGGAGGACGGCCGCACCATCATCGTCCTCTCCGAGGGCCGCCTGCTGAACCTGGGCAACGCGACCGGCCACCCGTCGTTCGTGATGTCCAACTCCTTCGCCAACCAGACGATCGCGCAGATCGAGCTGTTCACGAAGACCGAGCAGTACCCGATCGGCGTCTACGTGCTGCCGAAGCACCTGGACGAGAAGGTCGCCCGTCTGCACCTCGACGCGCTGGGCGTGAAGCTGACCACCCTGACCAAGGACCAGGCCGACTACATCGGCGTCCCGGTCGAGGGCCCGTACAAGGCGGACCAGTACCGCTACTGATCAGGTGACACGGCCGTGGCCGGCGCCCCTTCGCGGGACGCCGGCCACGGCCGCGTCCGGGCCCGGTCAGCGCAGGACGTCGACCGTCCAGGCGCCCTCGTCGGCACCCGCGGACCTGATCTTCGCCAGCAGCCCGGGGAGCCCGCCGATCGCCTCCAGCGCCGGGTTCGCCCCGGAGCGGGTCGACACGCAGATCCGCACGCCCTTGTCCACCTCACACTCCCGCGGGTCGGCGCCCGGCGGAGCCACCGCGGGCTCGGCGGTCTCCGGCTGGACCATGACGTCGACCGAGAGCTTCTCGGCGGTGAGCGCCAGGCTGACCCGCCAGGGCTCGTCGATGACGGCCGAGGGCCGGAGCAACGACACCGCCGACACCTTGAACGCCGCCGGAAGCCCCGTCAGGTAGACCGGCAGCGGGAGGTCGGTCCGCCCGAAGCGGGCCCCGGCCGCGATCCGCAGCAGCGTCTCCTCCGGCTTGGCCTCCTTCGGCGCGTAGGCGTCCAGCTGCGCCCACCGGCCCGAGGCCGTCTCCCAGGACAGGGTCACCGGGTCGACCGGCAGCGGGTTGTCGGAGACCAGCCAGTGGGCCGAACGCCCGTCGACCGGGGGAGCCGGCACCGTGTGCCGGCCGACGTGCGCGGGCTCGGCGTTCCCCGGCGCGAGCGACAGCGAGAGGTTCGGCGTGGACTGCCCCTTCGTCCACACCTTGGCGGACGTGTGCTCGGCGCCCAGCGCGTCGGCGTAGCCGTAGCCGATGCCGCCCGCCGCGTTCAGCGAGTCCGGCAGCCAGCCGAACCGCGCCTCGGTGAAGAAGGGGTCGGTGCCCGTGCGCGCGGCGGACGAGACCTGGGGGGAGCTCGCGGCGACGAGCGTGCCCGGCGCCTCCGGCGTGGCGGTCCCGCCGGCCGGCCGGGTCAGCAGCGAACCGCCCAGGACCGCCGCCGCCGTCACCGCCGCCGCCGCGCCCCACGCGGCCCCGCGCCGGCGGCGAAGCCGCGACCGGCCGCGGACGACGGCCCAGGCGGTGTCGACGGCGGACGGCGGGGCGGGCTCGTCGGCCAGCGAGCTCAACCGCCCCGTGAGGTTCTGGTACTCGTTGTTCGTCATGACGTCCTCTCTGCGGTGGCGGGGCGGGCGGCGAGGGAGACGCGGAGCGCCTCCAGACCGCGCGAGGTCTGGCTCTTGACGTTGCCGGACGAGCAGCCCAGCACCTCGGCGGCCTGGTCGATCGTCAGGTCGCAGTAGTACCGGAGCACCACGGTGGCCCGCTGCCGCGGCGGCAGCGCGGCCAGCGCCTCGCGCAGGTCGAGGGAGGCGTCGAGGTCGACGCCCACGCTCGCCGTGTCGGGCGCCGTGCCGTTGCGCGTCGTCCGCCGCCACCAGGGTGACCGCTGCTCGGCGAGGAACGTGTTGACCAGCACCTTGCGGGCGTAGCCGTCGACGTTCTCGACCCGTCCGGCCCGTGGCCAGTTCACGTAGAGCTTGGTGATGCTCTCCTGGACCAGGTCGTCCGCGCGGTGCCAGTCCCCGCACAGCAAGTAGGCGACCTTGCGCAGCCAGCCGCTCCTGGACGCCACGTACTCGGTGAACTCCGCTTCGCGTGCCGTCTTCGCCATCCCTGCCCCCCTTCCGTAGTACCGACGGCGCCGAACCGCGCCGTCCACCCCCTAATGCGGGCACCCCCGCCGAACGTTGCATGCCGGACGACCGTGATCGTCCACGTAGGCTCTCGGGCATGCCCAATGGCCGGTACTCGCTCCACGACACCCATGACCACGTCCTGCTCGGCGAGGAGCGGTTCAGCTGCGCGCCCGGTCCGGCCGGCTGGCGGTACGTCTCCAAGACGTACGGGCCGGAGGGCCGGGTTCTCGGCACCCTCGACCTCACGCTGGACTCCCGGGCCCGGCCGCTGCGGACGGAGCTGAAGGCGGGCGGCTGGCAGGTCCGCGGCGGGGCGGTCGACGGGGTGGCCTGGGTGCGCACCGACCCGGCCGACCCGGCCGGGGAGCATGCGGTGGAGGGGCACGACCGGGCCCACGGCTTCGCCGGGCGCTCGCCGGCCTTCCTGGTCGCCACCGCCCGGCTGCTGCGGCTGCGGGAGGGGGCGAGCGCCAAGGTGCGGCTGGTCGCGTTCACCGAGCCGGTGCTGGCGCCGCGCACCTTCGACCAGGGCTGGCTGCTGGAGGCGGTGGAGACGCACGCGACGGACTCGGGGCCGCTGCTGGTCGAGCGCTACCAGGTGGCGGACCTGGAGACGGGCGAGCAGCAGGTGGTGCACCTGGCGGGGGACGTGGTGCTGGCCGCGGCGGGGGTGGAGCTGGAGGAGTTGGAGTCGCCGCCGAACGCCTGGCCGGTCGAGTTCGACGGCCGGTAGCGGGCGGTCGCCCGGGTTGTCCCGCGGGTCAGGCGGGCGGGGCGAATCCGGTGCCGGGGGCCGGCTGCGGGGCGGGGGCCGGCTGGGGCTGGGGTCGGGCCTGGGGCTGGGCTTGTACCGGGGGTGTCGTGGGCATCGCGGGTGCGGGTGCGGCCGGTGCCGTGGGCGGCTGGACGTGGGGCCGCGGCTGGTGCTGAAGTCCGTAGCCCTGGGCCCTGGTCCACTCCCGCCGCTGGCGCTCGGTCAGCACCGCGCCGAGGTACGCCGCCGGGTGCAGCCCGTACGGGACGGGGTGGCCGGTGCGCGCGGCGAGGTCGTCGGCGAGCCGGGCGGACATCCGGTGCGCCACCGCCGGGTCCAGCTCGCCGATCCGGCCGAGCAGCTGGCGGATCGCCAGCCAGAGCGGCTCCGGCACGGCGGAGAGGTCCAGGGCGACCAGCTCGCCGCCGATCGCCTGCAGCAGCTGCGGGTGCACCGGCGGCAGCGCGTTCGCCGCACCGCCGCCCCCGGGCACCCGCTCGCGGACCACCAGGGTCCCCGCGAAGACGTCGCCCAGCCGCTTGCCGTCGGCCGAGACCGCCGAACAGATCGCCGCCGGCACCCCGCTCAGCACGATGATCTCGAAGAAGCCGACCAGCCCGCGCACCAGCGAGTGCCGGAACCGCACCGGTCCGCCGTCGCTGCGCACCACCCGCAGGCCCAGCGCGGCCTTTCCGAGAGAGCGCCCCCGGGTGAGGGTCTCGACCATGACGGGCAGGCCGACCAGGAAGAACACCATCAGCCCGAGCAGGATGGCGGCGAGGGCCGCACCGTCGAGGTCGACCAGGGCGAAGCTCAGTACCAGGGACGTCACCACCAGTGCGGCGCCCTGTACGAGCAGGTCCAGCCCGGTCGCCAGCGCCCGGCTCGGAAGCTTCGCCGTGCGCAGGCCGAGGACGACCGCCTCGCCCGTCACCAGGTCGCTCAAGACACCCGTCCGTTCCCGTCGGTGGTTCATGGTCCGCGGTCCGCGGGGAGGGAAGGCCGTCGGATCGGCCCCCACGACCCCGTGATCTGCAGTCGTCAACATACGGGGCCGCGGACCCGCTCGGGAAGGGAGGTCCCGGCGGCCCGGGTGGCCGCCGCCCCTGGCATGCTGGGCCCACTTGTCCGCACCCCGCCTGCCCGCGCGCCCCGCGCCGACCATGGAGCTGCCGCATGGACCTGGACGTCTTCGTCGCCACCCACCAGGGGGAGTGGGCACGGCTGGACGCCCTCGCCAAGAACCGCCGGCTCACCGGCGAGGAGGCGGACGAGCTGGTCACCCTCTACCAGCGCGTCACCGGTCACCTGGCCAAGGTGCAGGCCGCCGCGCCCGACCCCACCCTGGAGGGCCGGCTCACCAGCCTGGTCTCGCGGGCCCGCGACGCCGTCACGGGCACTCGCACCAGCGGCTGGCGGGACGTCGCGCGCTACTACAGCGTGAGCTTCCCGGCCGCGCTCTACCGCTCGCGCCGCTGGTGGCTGCCGGTGGCCGTGCTCTCGCTGCTCGCCACCGCCGTGATCGCGTGGTGGGTCGCGACCCACCCGGAGGTCCGGAACAGTCTGGCCACGCCGGACACGCTCCGGGAGATGACCAGGCCCGGCGGCGAGTACGAGGCGTACTACTCGGACCGCCCGGCGAGCTCGTTCGCGGCCCAGGTCTGGACGAACAACGCCTGGATCGCCGTGCAGTGCCTGCTGTTCGGGATCGCGCTGGGCATTCCGGTGCTCTTCGTGCTGTGGAGCAACGTCCTCAACCTCGGCCTCGGGGTCGGGCTGATGGCCTCGGCCGGCCGGCTCGATGTCTTCCTCGGTCTGCTCATTCCGCACGGTCTGCTGGAGCTCACCGCCGTCTTCGTGGCCGGCGGGCTGGGCCTGCGCCTGGGCTGGACCATCATCGACCCCGGCCCGCGGACCCGGGGGACGGCCCTGGCGGAACAGGGCCGGTCCATCATCGGCATGGCCATCGGCCTCGCGACGGTGCTGGGAGTCTCCGGTGTCCTGGAAGCCTTCGTCACTCCCTCCGGCCTGCCCACCTGGGCCCGCATCACGATCGGAGCGCTGGCCGAGGTCGCATTCCTGTTCTACGCCCTCGTCCTGGGCCGGAAGGCCGCGGCGAACGGCGAGACCGGTGATCTGGACGCGGCCGATCGGGCGGACCTTCAGCCCGTCGCGGCCTGAGCCGATGTGATCGACATGCCGCTGACCTGCTACTCTTCTCGCATCCCGGTCAAACCATTGACGTGGCACGAGCGGGCTAGTAGGTTTCAACGGTTGGGACTGGTTGGACAACATCCGGTCCGAGGCGTTAGTGTCTACGACACCGCCGAATCAGGGCGATCGCATTTCACGAAGTGCGCGCCCTTTGACGAGGTAAACCCCGGAACTGAGCACACCAAAAGCTTTGATAAGCTTCGGAGCGAAGTCGAGGGAAATCCCCCCAGCGGGAATTCAGAGAAACAAGCGCCGGTAAGAACGGCCGCGAGGATCTGATAAGCTGGAAACACGAAAGAACGAAGCGCCCGGAGGGCCCGCTGGAAGGCGGTCCGAAGGAAGTGTCCGTTCCTTGAGAACTCAACAGCGTGCCAAAAGTCAACGCCAGATATGTTGACATCCCCGGCCTTGATCGTCTGATCGGGGTTGGAGATTCCTTTATGAAGTAAACACTAGCGAGGACGCAGTGCGCGGGGCCGCCCCATTCCGGTGGTTGCCGTGCCGCTCGACGCGAGTGCGGCTCGATTACGAGCAGACATTCACGGAGAGTTTGATCCTGGCTCAGGACGAACGCTGGCGGCGTGCTTAACACATGCAAGTCGAACGGTGAAGCCCTTCGGGGTGGATC
>NZ_JBEXYD010000062.1:0-44633 GCF_040630735.1 Kitasatospora sp. NPDC005748 | reverse complement strand
TCCACACCTACAATCACCACCGCGGACACACCGCACTCGCAGGCAAGCCACCCGCCAGCCGCATCCCCAACCTCACGGGACAGAACAGCTAGGGCTTGGCCTCGGGGCCGGCCGTCACGTCGAAGCCGCCGCCCGCCACCCGGGCGTGCAGCGCGTCGCCCGACTCGACCTGGGCCGGATCGGTCACCACCGTGCCGTCCGCGCGCTGCAGCACCGCGTAGCCGCGCTCCAGGGTGGCCGCGGGGGAGAGGGCGACCACCCGGGCCAGGGTGTGCCCGAGGTCGCTCTGCGCGTGGTCCAGCCGGTGCCCGAGGGTGCGCCTGGCCCGCTCCAGCAAGGCCTCCACCTCCTGGCCGCGGCCGTCCAGCATCCGGCGCGGCGCGGCCAGCGCCGGGCGGCTTCGGACGCCGTCCAGCCCGTGCTGCTCCCGTTCGACCCGGCCGAGCACCTGCCGCCGGGCCCGGTCGCGCAGGGTCAGGACCTTCGTCAGCTCCTCGCCGACGTCCGGCACCACCCGTTTGGCCGCATCGGTCGGGGTGGAGGCGCGCAGGTCGGCGACGAAGTCCAGCAGCGGCTGGTCCGGCTCGTGCCCGATCGCGCTGACCACCGGCGTCCGGGCGGCCGCGACCAGCCGCACCAGGGCCTCGTCCGAGAACGGCAGCAGGTCCTCCACGCTGCCGCCGCCCCGGGCCACGATGATCACGTCCACCTCGGGGTGGTCGTCCAGCTCGCGCACCGCCGCGCCGACCCGCTCCACCGCGCTGACGCCCTGCACCGGCACGTTGCGCACCTCGAAGCGGACGGCCGGCCAGCGCCGCCGGGCGACCTCCAGGACGTCCCGCTCGGCGGCCGAGCCGCGCCCGGTGACCAGGCCGACGCACTGCGGCAGGAACGGCAGGGGCCGCTTGCGCTCGGCCGCGAACAGGCCCTCCCCGGCGAGGCGCCGCTTCAGCTGCTCCAGCCGGGCCAGCAGCTCGCCGAGCCCCACCAGCCGGATCTCGGCGGCCCGCAGCGACAGCTGGCCGCGCGCCCCGTACCACTCCGGCTTGGCGTGCACGATGACCCGCGAGCCCTCCTGCACCGCGTCGGCGACCTCCTCGAAGACGGAGCGGAAGCACGTCACCGTCAGGGAGACGTCCGCCTGCGGGTCGCGCAGGGTCAGGAACACCACCCCCGCGCCCGGCCGCCGGCTGAGCTGGGTGATCTGGCCCTCCACCCAGACCGCGCCGAGCCGGTCGATCCAGCCGCCGATCAGCGCGGAGACCTTGCCGACCGGGAGCGGGGCTTCGGGGGAGCTGGTGTTGGCCATGCGTATGAGGCTAGCGGCGGATGCCGACAGGGAGGTCAGCGGCGGACACCGGCGGCCGCGGCCCCCTGGACCAGCAGCACGACGAGCCCGACCGCCAGCCAGACGGCCCCGGTGAGCTGCGCGGTGGACGAGGCCTCGTAGACCACCGCGCCGATCACCGCGATGCCCAGCAGCGGCGCCACCAGGTGCCGCGCCCAGTCCCGCGAGCCGTGCTTCACCACGTACCAGCCGATCACCGAGGCGTGCAGCAGTGCGAAGGCCGTCAGCGCGCCGACGTTGACCACCGAGGTCAGCTGGTCCAGCCCGTCGTCCCGGTTCGCCGCCCAGACGGCCGCACCCATCGTGATCACCGCGGCCACCAGCAGCGCCCGGCGCGGCACCGCCGAGTCGGGGTCCACCGCGGCCAGGAAGCGCGGCAGCCGCCCCTCCCGTCCCATCGCGAAGACCAGCCGCCCGGCGGCCGCCTGCCCGGCCAGCGCCGCGAAGGCCGCGCCGATCGCCTTGCTCGCCGCCACCAGCACGTGCAGCCAGTGCCCGACCCCGCGCTCCACCGTGTCGTAGAAGGCCGAGCCCTGGGCGGCCGGATCCGCCGCCAGCTGCTGCGGGGTCAGCGGCTCCAGCAGCGCCGCCAGGTACGTCTGCAGCACGAACAGCACCCCGGCCAGGGCCAGGCACCAGAGCACCGCCCGCGCCACCGCGGCGGAGGCGCCGACGGCCTCCTCCACGAAGGTGGCGATCGCGTCGAAGCCCAGGTACGACAGGACGGCCACCGAGACGGCCGAGATCACGGCCGTCGGCGAGAAGCCGCCGACGGCCGTGAACGGCGTGTCCCAGCCGCGCTGCGCCCCGTCCCGGGCCAGCACCACCACGGCCGCCACCACGAAGACCGCCAGCACCGCGATCTCCAGCGCCAGCACCGCCAGGCCGACCACCGCCGCCGTCCGCACCCCGGCCAGGTTGAGCGCGGTGGTGACCACCACCGCCAGCGCCGTCCACACCCAGCGCGAGACGTCCGGGACCAGCGAGTTCAGGGCGATGCCGGAGAAGAGGTACGCCACCGCCGGGATCAGCAGGTAGTCCAGCATCGCCATCCAGCCGGCGATGAACCCCGGACCCTCGCCCAGCCCGGCCCGCGCGTAGGCGAACACCGAGCCGGTCCGCGGCACCGCCCGCACCATCTGGGCGTACGAGAGCGCGGTGAATCCCATCGCGACCGTGGCGGCCAGATAGACGGCCGCCACCGCGCCGTGGCTCTTGGCGTCCAGCACGCCGAACACGCCGACCGGGGCCATCGGGGCGATGAACAGGAGCCCGTAGACCATCAGATCGCGCACGCCCAGGCTGCGCCGCAGGCCGCCGTCGTCGACTCGATCGCTCATCACGTCCACATTTGAGCACCGGTGACCGGATCCGGCTCGAAGGCGCCTTCCGTCGGCGCGGCTCGCCGCCGCCCGTACGATGGAGCCATGTCCAACACCGCGCAGCGCCGTGTCCTGCTCGCCGCCCCCCGGGGCTACTGCGCGGGCGTCGACCGCGCCGTGATCGCCGTGGAGAAGGCCCTGGAGCAGTACGGGGCGCCGATCTACGTCCGCAAGCAGATCGTCCACAACAAGTACGTGGTGCAGACCCTGGAGAAGCGGGGCGCGATCTTCGTCGACGAGACGGAGGAGGTGCCCGAGGGTTCGATCGTGGTGTTCTCCGCGCACGGCGTCGCGCCGTCCGTCCACGACGAGGCCAAGGAGGGCCGGCTCGCCACCATCGACGCCACCTGCCCCCTGGTCACCAAGGTGCACAAGGAGGCCGTCCGCTTCGCCGACGAGGGCTTCGACATCCTGCTGGTGGGCCACGAGGGCCACGAGGAGGTCGTCGGCACCATGGGCGAGGCCCCGGACCGGATCCACCTGGTGGACGGTGCCGAGGACGTCGCCAACGTCGAGGTCCGCGACGAGTCCAAGGTCGTCTGGCTCTCCCAGACCACGCTCTCGGTGGACGAGACCATGGCCACCGTCGGCGAGCTGAAGAAGCGCTTCCCGCTGCTGGTCAGCCCGCCCAGCGACGACATCTGCTACGCCACCCAGAACCGCCAGGTCGCCGTCAAGCAGATGGCGTCCGAGACGGACCTGCTGATCGTGGTCGGCTCCAGGAACTCCTCCAACTCGGTCCGCCTGGTCGAGGTCGGTCTGGAGTACGGCGCCAAGGCCGCCCACCTGGTGGACTTCGCCGACGAGATCCAGGAGTCCTGGCTGGACGGCGTCACCACGGTCGGCCTGACCAGCGGCGCCTCGGTGCCGGAGGTCCTGGTCGACGGCGTCCTGGAGTGGCTGGCCGCGCGCGGCTACGGCGACGTGTCGACCGTCAAGACCGCCGAGGAGCACCTGACCTTCTCGCTGCCCAAGGAACTCCGCCGCGACCTGCGCGCCGAGGCCGCCGGCAAGCTGTAACGGACCTTCCGGGAACCCGGTGCCCCGCGCGGGCGCCGGGTTCTCCGCTGCGCGCGGCCGTGCGCGCCCGGCCGCGCTCTCGTAGTTTTGTACACAGCTGTGCACAGGCCTGTGGACAACGGTTACGCGGAGGGCGGTCGTCATGACGGTGGTATTCGGTGTGGACATCGGCGGTTCGGGCATCAAGGGTGCTCCCGTCGACCTCGCCCGGGGCGTGCTCGCCCAGGAGCGGCACAAGGTCCTCACCCCGCAGCCCTCGGCCCCGGAGGCCGTGGTCGCCGCCGTCCGCGAGGTGGTCCGGCACTTCGACCACCAGGGACCGGTCGGGCTGACCTTCCCCGGGGTGGTGGTGGACGGCCAGACCAGAACGGCGGCCAACGTCGACAAGGGCTGGATCGGCCTGGACGCGGCGGGCCTGTTCCGCGAGGCGCTCGACCTGCCGGCCGTGGTGCTCAACGACGCCGACGCGGCGGGTCTCGCCGAGACCGTCCACGGGGCCGGCCGCGACCAGCAGGGCGTCGTCCTCGTGCTGACCTTCGGCACCGGCATCGGCAGCGCGCTCTTCGTGGACGGCGCACTGGTGCCCAACACCGAGCTGGGCCACCTGGAGCTGCGCGGCAAGGACGCCGAGCGGCGGGCCTCCTCGGCCGCCAAGGAGCGGCACGACCTGAGCTGGGAGCAGTGGGCCGGGCGGGTCGACGAGTACCTCGACCTGGTGGAGATGCTCTTCTCGCCGCAGCTGATCGTGATCGGCGGCGGGGTGAGCCGCAAGCACGAGAAGTTCCTGCCGGTGCTGCGCGAGCGCGAGGCGCGGGTGGTCCCGGCCGAGCTGCGCAACGACGCGGGGATCGTCGGCGCGGCCATGGCGGCGGCCCGGGCCTCCACCGGCTGACCGGTCCGGCCTTCGCGGCCGCGTACGGTGCCGGCTCGGGGAGTGGGCCGGGGCGGGTCGGGCCGGGGCGGGGGCGGGAAGTCGGCCGGTCCGACGTCCCACTCCTCAGCGGTCGCGGTGGATCCGCCGCTGGGCCACGAAGCGGGCGAGCACGATGGCCGCGGCCAGGCCGGTGCCGGTGAAGAGCCAGCCGGCCCGCGTCGCGAGACCGGTCGCCAGCGCCACCACCTGGGCCGTCAGACCCGAGGAGGTGACCGGGCCGAGCAGCAGGAGGGCGACGGCGAAGGCGATCGGGCCGCTGATCGGGGCGGCCAGCAGGTCGGCGAAGCGCACCCGGACGGCCAGCTGGAAGCAGATGACCAGGTAGCCGATGCCGAACAGCACCCCGAGACCGCCGAAGAGCATCCGGTCCACGCCCGCCAGGGCGACGGTCGCGACCGTCGCGGCCACGCCGGTGCCGATCGCGGTCAGCCGGGTCGGCCGCCCGGTGCGCCGGCGCCCGTAGAGCCGGCTGTCCGGGTGGCCGCCGCGGCGGGCGCCGCCCCGTTCGCCGCCGCGGGCGTCGTCCCGGGCGTCCTCGCGCTCGCCGGTGCGCGGTCCGAACGGCAGGCGCAGCCCGGTCCGGCCCGCGCCCGGGCGGCCGCGCTCGGCTCCGCCGGCCACGGCGCGTAGCCGGGAGGCGGGTGCGGCGGAGCCCTCGTCGGTCTCGGGGGCCCGCCCGGGCCCGGGGACGGCGGCCCCGGCCGCGCCGTTAGGCGGTCGGCGTCTGGGCCCTGGCGGCTGAGTTCGGATGCGCTGCTCCACCCACCCAACGTACGGTCCGATCATCGCCACACTGTGTAATGGGCCACAGGACCTTGCTCCGTGTCTCCGGACGGAGTACTGGTGTGATCGTCGCTCAACTCGACCATGGGGGGCTCATGACCGGCGGATTCGCCTTCGAACGCCTGCACCACGTCCAGCTCGACATCCCGGCCGGCGCCGAGGACGAGTGCCGCGCCTTCTGGCACGGCGTCCTGGGCATGGCCGAGCTGACCAAGCCCCCGGTCCTGGCCGCCCGCGGCGGCTGCTGGTTCCGGGGCGGCGGGGTGGAGGTGCACCTGGGCGTCGTTCCGGAGTTCCGCCCGGCCCGCAAGGGCCACCCGGGGATCCAGGTGCGCGCCCTGGACGCGCTCGCCGAGCGGCTGGCCGCGCACGGCCACGAGGTCGTCTGGGACGACGCCCTGCCGGGTCACCGCCGGTTCCACTCCAGCGACCGGTTGGGCAACCGCCTGGAGTTCCTGGAGCCGCTGCCGGGGGACGCGGGCGCCTGACCCGCTGCCCGTAGACTGGGCGATCGGCCCGCACGGTGCCGACCCAACTCCTCCAAGCCCACGGGACTGCGCTTCATGTCGCTCACGATCGGAATCGTCGGCCTGCCGAACGTCGGCAAGTCGACCCTGTTCAACGCCCTGACCAAGAACGACGTGCTGGCGGCCAACTACCCGTTCGCCACCATCGAGCCGAACGTCGGCGTCGTCGGTGTCCCGGACGCCCGGCTGAAGAAGCTCGCCGAGATCTTCGGCTCGCAGCGGATCCTCCCGGCGACCGTGGACTTCGTGGACATCGCGGGCATCGTGCGCGGCGCCTCGGTCGGCGAGGGCCTGGGCAACAAGTTCCTGGCGAACATCCGTGAGTCCGACGCGATCTGCCAGGTCATCCGGGCCTTCGTCGACCCGGACGTGGTGCACGTCGACGGCAAGGTCTCGCCGAAGGACGACATCGAGACCATCAACACCGAGCTGATCCTCGCCGACCTCCAGTCGATCGAGAAGGTGCTGCCGCGGCTCCAGAAGGAGGCCCGGCTCAAGAAGGAGTCGGCCGCCACGCTGGCCGCCGCCGAGGCCGCCCAGAAGATCCTGGAGACCGGCAAGACCCTCTTCGAGGTGGGCTTCGACGCCTCCTCGGTGCGCGAGCTGCACCTGCTCACCACCAAGCCCTTCCTCTACGTCTTCAACGTCGACGAGGACGAGCTGGTCGACGAGGAGTTCAAGGAGGCCCAGCGCGCCCTGGTCGCCCCCGCCGAGGCCATCTTCCTGAACGCCAAGATCGAGTCCGAGCTGATCGGCATGGACGAGGACGAGGCGCTGGAGCTCCTCCAGTCCATGGGCCAGGAGGAGACCGGCATGGCCACCCTCGGCCGGGTCGGCTACGAGACCCTCGGCCTGCAGAGCTACCTCACCGCGGGCCCCAAGGAGACCAGGGCCTGGACCATCAAGAAGGGCGCCACCGCCCCCGAGGCCGCCGGTGTGATCCACACCGACTTCCAGAAGGGCTTCATCAAGGCGGAGATCATCTCCTTCGATGACCTGGTCGCCTGCGGCTCCATCGCCGAGGCCCGCAGCAAGGGCAAGGCCCGCATCGAGGGCAAGGAATACCTCATGCAGGACGGCGACGTCGTGGAGTTCCGCTTCAACGTGTGATCAAGTCATTACTGCATGTCACTTGATCTGGCAAGTGTGCAGGTCGGAGAGGGTCGGACTCCATGGAGTCCGACCCTCTCCTCATTTCCGTGCTGACTTGGTGCTGACTTGCGGGAGTCCATGCCGGCCGTCGATGCCCCCGAAGCCTCGATTGAGTGGTACGTTATTCGGTACCACTCGCCTAAGGGGGTTCGCGCCATGTCCATCACCGCGAGCGAGGCCCGCAGGGATCTCTTCCCGTTGATCAAGAAGGTCAACGAGGATCACGACGCCATCGAGATCGTGTCCAAGCACGGAAATGCCGTGCTCGTCTCCGCCGAGGACTACGCCGCCCTGCGTGAGGGCTCGTACCTCCTGCGTTCGCCGGCGAACGCGCGTCGCCTCCTCAAGGCGTACGACAACGCACTGAACGGCATAGGGCTCTCCGAACGCACGCTCATCGACCCCGACTCGGCTGATGCCGGGCGGGGTGTCGAGTGAGGCTCGTCTTCGAAGAGCAGGGCTGGGAGGACTACACGTCCTGGCTCAAGAGCGATCGCAAGATGCTCGCGAGGATCAACAAGCTCATCGAGGACGTCCTGCGCGATCCGTTCACCGGGATCGGCAAGCCCGAGCCGCTGAAGTACCACCTCCCAGGGGCCTGGTCGCGGCGGATTGATGACGAGCATCGCCTCGTCTATCTGGTCACCGACCGGGAGATCATCATCCTGGCGGCCCGCTACCACTACTGATCCCCTGACCCGGCGTTCCGTCACGGTGCTGATTCCGTGCTGACTTGGGCCCTCAGAGTAACCATTTTCGCAGGTCACGGCGTTGTGGTGGGAGTTCCGCTTCAACGTGTGACCGGCTCGTTACTGCGCGTTGGGCAATTCGTCAAGCGGGCGGTTCAGAAGGGGTCGACTCCTCCGGGAGTCGACCCCTTCGTCGTCACCGTGCGGGGTGGGTGCTGGATGTTCTGACGCCGGATCGGTCGGCGTCAGGTGTCGTAAACGGTGGAGCGGTGCCCGACGTGTACGACCCACACCACGAGCTCTCCGTTGTCGATCGTGTAGACGACCCGGTAATCGCCGACCCGTAGGCGCCGGCGCTCGGGCTGCGATACGAGGGCGGTGGTGTTGAAGCCGAGAGGGTCGCTCTCGAGCTCGGTCAGCTTGGCCAGGATGCGTAGTGCCATGTCGCGGGGGATCTTCCGGAGCTCGGCCTGCGCCTCGGGTCGGAAGACGGTGCGGTACTCACTCACTGCGCGCCAGCGTCTCCCTCATGATGTCCTCGATCGGGATGCCGGGTGCGGGATCGGCCATGCGCTCGTCGATGATCCGGTTGATCTCGCGCTCTTCCCACTCCTGGTACTTGCGCAGAACCTCGATGGAGACGACCGCGGCCACTTCCTTGCCGCGGCGCGTGATCACGGTGGGCACGTCGTCCCGATCGGCTCGCTCGACCACCTCTGCCAGATGCGCGCGCACATCGCGGATGGACTCTATGGGCAGCGGCTGCGTCATGCGCTCAAGTGTACCGAGTGTGCCATGCGTACACCACAGCCGAAATGAAGTCGGTCGTGGGGTGCTGGATGTGCTGGATGAACCCGCACCGTGCGGGGTGGGTGCTGGATGTTCTGACGCCGGATCGGTCGGCGTCAGGTGTCGTGAACGGTGGAGCGGTGCCCCACGTGTACGACCCACACCCCGAGCTCTCCGTTGTCGATCGTGTAGACCACCCGGTAATCGCCGACCCGCAGGCGCCGGCGCTCGGGCCGCGATACGAGGGCGCCGTCAGGCGATGTGCACGGTGAGGGTGCCGTCGGGGGCGGGGGTGACGGTGACCTGCTCCAGGGTGGGGGCGTGGGCGGTGGTGCGGTGGGCCGTGGCGCGGGGGCCGATGCCGAGGACCGGGATGCCGGCGGCCACGGCGGCGGCGATTCCGGCCGAGGAGTCCTCCAGGGCGAGGCAGTCGGCGGGGGCGAAGCCGAGGGCGGCGGCGCCCTTGAGGAAGCCCTCGGGGTCCGGCTTGCTGGCGCCCACCGACTCGGCGGTGACGAGGACCGGCGGCAGCGGGAGGTCGGCGGCGGCCATCCGGACGCGGGCGAGCGGTTCGTCGGCGGAGGTGACCAGGGCGTGCGGCAGGCCGGCCAGTGAGGCGAGGAAGGCGGCCGCGCCGGGAATCGGGACGACGCCCTCGACGTCGGCCTTCTCCTCGGCGAGCATCCGGTCGTTGTCGGCGCGGTTGAGCGCGACCGGGCGGTCGGGCAGCAGGGCGGCCATGGTGGCGTGGGCCTGGCGGCCGTGCGCGAGCCGGAGCACCTCGGCGGGGTCGAGGCCGTTCGTCTCGGCCCAGCGGCGCCAGCAGCGCTCGACCACGGCGTCGGAGTTGACCAGGGTGCCGTCCATGTCCAGCAGGAGGGCGCGGGTGGTCAGGGTGAGGGGGGTGGGCATGCGGGGGCTCCTCGCGGGCGGCGGGCGGGCTTCCGAGTCTATTGTTCAGCAAGGATACAAAAGATCAGCCCACCAGGTGCGCGTTGACCGCGCGGGCCTCCTCGGCCAGCTCCGACAGTTCCACCACCTCCACGCCGGCCGCCTCCAGGAGTGCCGTCCCCTGGCAGTCGGTGACGAACAGGTCCGGCTCGCGCCAGGCGACGACCACCCGGGGCACGCCGGCCGCGATCAGCAGCCGGGCGCACGGCAGCGGCCGGGAGGCCCGCCGCCCGCAGGGCTCCAGCGAGCTGTAGACGGTCGCGCCGCGCAGTCGGGGATCGCCCGCCGGGAGCTTGGCGAGGGCGGCCTCCTCGGCGTGGTCCAGCGCGTCCGCCTCCCGGCTCCAGCCCTCGGCGAGCACCTCGCCGTCCGCGCCGACGATCACCGCGCCGACCGAGAAGGCGGTGCTGGAGGGCGGGCAGCGACGCGAGAGCTCGACGGCCCGCCGCAGGTGTGCGAGGTCGGACGGTGCGCTGGTCACGGGGTGGACTCCTTCGGGGCGTACCTGAGCAGGACGACGTCGTCCACGGTACGTGCCTCCAGCAGGCGCATCCGGCGGGCCGGGCCGCCGGGGAAGGCCGCCGGCCGGACGAAGCGCGGCGCGTCCGCCTGTCCGACCAGCAGCGGGGCGACCGCCAGCTGGAGCTCGTCCGCCAGGCCCTCGGCCAGGAACTGGGTGTGCACGCCGCCCCCGCCCTCGACCATCAGCCGCCGCACCCCCCGGGCCCCGAGGTCGTCCAGGACCGCGCCCAGCTCCACCGTGCCGCCGAGCGCCACCACCTCGGCCAGCCCGTCCAGCGCCGGGCGGAGCGCGGCGGCGCCGGCGTCCGAGGTGTAGGCGACCTTGTCGCCACCGGTGTGCCAGAACCTGAGCGAACGGTCGAGGGCCCCGCTCGCGGTGAGGGTGACCTTCAGCGGGTACTCCGGTCGGCCGGCCGCGAGCCTGGCCGCCCGTCGGCCGGGGTCGTTGACCAGCAGCCGGGGGTTGTCCGCGCGCAGGGTGTTGCCGCCCACCAGGATCGCGTCACTGGCGGCGCGCTCCGCGTCCACCCGGTCGAAGTCGGCGGGGCCGGAGAGCAGCAGGCGGTCGGGGGAGGCGTCGTCGAGGTGCCCGTCGAGGGACATCGCGGCGCTCAGCAGGACGAAGGGGCGGCGGCCGGGCATGGTGAACCGTTCTGTCGGGAGCCCGTCCACGGTACGGGCCCCGGTCCTGCCCCCGCGCCGCGCGGGGGCAGGAGTTCGCCCGGTGGCCCGCCGGCGGAGGGGCGGCGTTCGCCGAGGGGGTCCATCCCGGTCCGGACCTCGCACCGCCCCTCAACTCGTGCTCCCCGCAAGGCGAAGCCCCCGCCCGGGCCCCGGGCGGGGGGCTTTCGCATGAATCGGCCGTTCGCAATGTGAGACGAATCTTCTCGCCATGCGGGACGAGGAGTAGCGTCGGAGGCGTCGGAGGAACCGACCGCAGGGAACGCGACCGAACCCCAGGGGGACCGCCATGACCGGACCGCAGCCCACCGTCTACACGCACGGGCACCAGGAGCCCGTGCTGCGCTCGCACCGCTCCCGCACGGTGGCCAACTCGGCCGCCTATCTGCGGCCCGAACTGCGGCCGGGGCAGGCCGTGCTGGACGTCGGCTGCGGCCCCGGCACGATCACCGCCGAGCTGGCCGAACTGGTCGGCCCCACCGGGCGGGTGGTGGCCGTGGACACCTCGGCAGAGGTGCTGGAGTCGGCCGCCCGGTACGCGGCGGACCGGGGCCTGGCCAACGTGGTCTTCGAGATCGCCGATGTGCACGGACTGCCGTACGCGGACGGGGAGTTCGACGTGGTGCACGCCCACCAGGTGCTGCAGCACGTGGCCGACCCGGTGGGGGCGCTGCGGGAGATGCGCCGGGTCACGGCGGTGGGCGGCGTGGTCGCGGCCCGGGACGTCGACTACGCGACCATGACCTGGTACCCGCAGGTACCGGAGCTGGACCGCTGGCTGGCGCTGTACGGGCGGATCGCCCGGGCCAACGGCGGCGAGCCGGACGCCGGCCGACGGCTGCTGTCCTGGGCCCGGGAGGCCGGCTTCACCGACGTCACGGCGACGTCCAGCAGCTGGACCTATACGTCGCCCGAGCAGCGTGCCTGGTGGGGCGGGCTGTGGGCGGACCGGATCGTGGCGTCCGACATCGCCGACGCGGCGGTGGCCGAGGGGTACGCGGACCGGGCGGAGCTGGAGCGGATCTCGGCCGGGTGGCGGGCCTGGGTGGCCGCCGAGGACGGGTGGTTCGCGATGCTGCACGGCGAGGTGCTGGCGCGCCGCGGGTGAGCGGCGGGTGGCCGGAAAAGGGCGGGAGGGTGTGCTCCAAGATCGGGTAAAGTCGCGCGTCCGTTCCCATCGCCCCGGCCGGTCCTCCGCTGGTCCGCCCGGTGGTCCGTCTGCGGAACGTTCGAGTCGAATCTGCCGAGCTGATGCCCGTGACCGGGCCGGGGGAGTCCACGTGTCCAAGCCCGAGTCCGACGCGCCCGTTCCCGGGCCGGAGGCCGCCGCACCGGAGGTCACCGTGCCGGACACCGCCGCACCGGCCGACGCACCGGACGCCGCACCGGCCGACGCCCCGCCGGTGGACGCGGCACCGGCGGACCGGGTGGAGCTGACCAAGCCCGCGGCCCCCGCCGAGCCCCCGGCACCGGCCACCGCTCCCGCCGCCGACCCGTGGGCCGCGCCCGGCGCGACCACCCCCGCTCCCGCCGCCCCCGGGGCCGCGCCCGGCGCCGACCCGTGGGCCGCCGCCGGGGGGCCGGTCCCGCCCGGGGCGCCGCCGGCCTCCGGCTGGGCCGCCGTCACGCCCGGCGCGATCTCCGGCTTCCAGCCCGGCTACGCCTACCCGGCGACCCCCGAGGTCACCAACGGCTTCTCCGTCGCCGCGCTGGTCACCGGCCTGCTCTGCATGTGGCCACTCTCGCTCGCCTTCGGCATCGTCGCGCTGGTCCAGATACCCAAGCGCAACGAGCGCGGCCGGGGCATGGCGGTGACCGGTGTGGTGTTCGGTGTCCTCGGGGCGCTGGTCTCGCTGATCGCCTTCATCGGCCTGCTCGCCGCCGGGGTCGAGGAGAGCACCCGCGCCGACCGTCCCGCCCGGGCCCCGAAGGCGCCGGCGGGCTCGGTGCTCTGGTCCTCGCTCAAGTCCGGCGACTGCTACAACCCGGCCGGTGGCGCCGACGGACGCGAGGACGGCGACCAGACGGTCCTCTGGGTGTTCAAGGCCCCCTGTGCGCTGCCGCACCACGGCGAGGTGGCCGGCACCGCCCGGATCCCGGAGAGCGGCGGGCTCGCCTACCCGGGCGACAGCCGCGTCCGCGAGAGCGCCGCGGCGCTCTGCGGCCCGGTGCTCGCCGACTACGCCCTCGACTACTGGGCCGTGCCGGACGGCGTGGACGAGGTCTACCTGTTCCCGGGCCGTGCCAACTGGAAGTCCGGCGAGCGCTACGCCACCTGCGCCTTCGAGGACCGCGAAGCCGAGCACCTGGGCAGCGTCCGCACCGACCGGGGCAAGCTGTCCCAGGCCCAGCTGGCCTACCTGGAGGCGGCCCTGGTCTACAACAAGGTCTCCTGGAGCGAGCCGGACGCCGAGGTCGCCGACGCCCGGCCCGAGTTCACCACCTGGGCGGGCAGGATGGCCGACGCCTCCCGCAAGGAGGCCGAGCAGCTGTCCGGGAGCACGGCGGCCTGGCCGGAGGGCGCCAAGCCGAAGGTGGCCGAGCTGGTGGCCGCCCAGCGCGCCGCCGCGACGGCCTGGGACGCCGCGGCCAAGGCCGTGGACGCGAACGCGCTCGAACGCGAGATCCGGCGGGCGAAGTCGCTGGTGGCCAAGGAGGCGAACTCGACCGTGGAGATCCGCCGGGAGCTCGGCCTCTCGACCGGCGAGCAGGTCGGCGAGATCCGGGTCTGACGGCGGCGGCGGGCGGGCCGGGCCGGTGTCTTACCGGGCGTTAACCGGGCCCGTACACACCGGAAGCGCGCGGGGCGTAGCGTCCCGTGCGCGTGGTCCCGGCCCGACCCCCACGCGGGCCGGGAGCGCGCGCCCCGGGCGGTCGGATTCCCGTGCGGCCACCGGCCGTTCCGGTCCCGGGGCGGGGCGCCTAGGCTCACCGGTATGGACACCTGCCGGGTGATGCGACAGGACGACAACGGCAACCGCTACGTGGTCGCCCAGGGGCTGGAGCGAGCCGAGGCCGAACGGCTGGCCGCCGAGTTCGAGGCCCGCGGGCACAAGCAGCTGTACTGGGTGGAGGCCGAGGCCGCATAGGGTCGGGGCCATGGAGAACCGGATCGTCGTCGGGGGCGCGCTCGTCCACCGGGGCCGGGTGCTGGCCGCCCGCCGCAGTGCCCCGGCCGAGGTGGCCGGGCGCTGGGAGTTCCCGGGCGGCAAGGTCGAGCCCGGTGAGACGCAGCCCCAGGCGCTGGAGCGCGAGCTGCTGGAGGAACTCGGTGTCCGGGCGAGGGCGCTGGAGCCGCTGCCCGGGGCGTGGCTGGTTCGCCCGGGGCTGGAGCTGCGGCTCTGGGTGGCCGAACTGCTCTCCGGCGACCCGCGGCCGCTGCAGGACCACGACGAGCTCCGCTGGCTCGGCCCCGCCGAGCTCGACGGGCTCGACTGGCTCGACCACGACCGCGAAGTCCTCCCGCACCTGACCCGCCTGCTGGCCGGGGCCGACAGCGCGCGCTGACCGCCGCGCGCCCGGCGTGCCCGCCCGCACCACGGGAGGGGCGGGCGGGCCGCACCCGCCCGCGCCACGCGCGATACGCCAGGTAGGTCAATCGGAAAAGAGGACCCATAAGCCGGGATAGCCTGGGTTCTGCTGGGTATGTCGCTTTTCGGCACTATTCGTCACCATCGGTGAGCCGTTCCCAGCCGGCGACGCCGATCCCGACCAGAGCCGGAGGCCCCGTCGGTGTCGAGTACCGGTCACGGTGGCGGGGGAGCACGAGGCACGGGCACCGGGGGGAGTGCCGCCGCGCGCGCCCGCCTGCGCCGTGGCGCGCGCCCGCAGCAGCAGCCGCCGCAACCGCCGGCCGGCCGCCGCAGGGGGGACGGCGGCGCCCCCGAGGCCGATCCCGCGGACCGTCCCGCGACGTCCATGGTGGCGCCCGACGCGTCCCCGTCGGCGGGCCCCCGCAGCCGCCCCGGCCGCCCCTTCCCGGGCGCCCCCGGAGCCGAGCCGGGTGGCACGGGCGGCCACCGCGAGGGCAATCTGCTCGACGTGGTGAAGGTGGCCATCGCCATCCTGGACACCGCCGGCCGGGTGGTGCTCTGGAGCCCGGCCGCCGAGGAACTGCTCGGCTGGCCGAACGAGCTGCTGGTCGGCCGCCGGATCGACGAGCTGATCCCGGACGAGGACCAGGTCACCCGGATCCGCACGGCGATCCAGGACACCCTGCGCCACGGCCGCTGGGCCGGCCTCACCGAGCTGCGCGACCGGGACGGCGAGGCGGTCACCGTCGACGCCCGGATCTCCCTGCTGGTGGACGGCGACGGCACGCCGTTCCTCCAGGTCAACCTGGCCGAGGCGGCCGCCGTCCGGGCGGTCGAGCGGGACCTCGCCGTCCGGGACGCGCTGTTCGAGCAGTCCCCGCTGGGCATCGCCGTCCTCGACACCGACCTGCGCTACACCGCCGTCAACCAGACCCTGGCCGAGATGAACGGCATGGTCACCGAGGACCACGTCGGGCGGACCACCGGCGAGACCCTGCCCGAGCGGGCCGCCGACGAGATCACCGCCATCCAGCGCCAGGTGCTGGCCACCGGCGAGCCGGTCATCGACGTCACCCTGGCCTCGCCGGTCACCGCCCGCTCCGGGTACCGCTCGATCTCCTACAGCCGGATGACCGACCGGGCCGGCCGGGTGCTCGGCATCTCCGGCACCGTGATGGACGTGACCGAGCGCTACCGGGCGGTCGCCAAGGTCGAGCACGCCCGGCGTCGGCTCTCGCTGCTCAACGAGTTCGGCTCCCGGGTCGGCGACCTCCTGGACGCCTCGCGGATCGCCCAGGAGCTGGCCGGCGCCGTGGTGCCCCGGCTCACCGACCACTCCGCGGTGATCCTGCTCCAGGCCGTCGCGCACGGCGACGACCTGCCCCGGCACGGCCACGACCGCCGCACCTCGCTGCTCCAGCTGGGCACCGCCTCCGTCCAGGACGGTCCCGAGGTCGAGGTGATGCTCCGGCGCGGCGCCCGGATCACCTTCTCCGAGGACTCCGCCTGCGGGCGGGTGCTGCGCACCGGCGTCCCCGAGCTGCTCTCCGGCGCCGACCAGCTGAGCGACGTCACCTACCCGGGCGACCCGAAGATGCAGGCCGCCCACGACCTGGGCGTGCACTCGATGCTGGTGGTGCCGCTGCGGGCCCGGGGCATCGTGATCGGCCTGCTGCTGGTCAGCCGGGCCGGCTACCGCGAGGGCTTCGACCGGGACGACCTCGCCTTCACCGTCGAGCTGGCCGACCGGGCCGGCAGCTCCCTCGACAACGCCCGGCTCTACGCCCGGGAGCGCACCGCCGCGCTCACCCTGCAGCGCACCCTGCTCCCGCAGCAGGTCCCGCAGCCCACCGGCGTCGAGGTCGCCTACCGCTACGTGCCGGGCAGCATCGGCACCGAGGTCGGCGGGGACTGGTTCGACGTCATCCCGCTGCCCGGCGACCGCACCGCGCTGGTGGTCGGCGACGTGATGGGCCACGGCCTGCGGGCCGCCGCCACGATGGGCCGGCTGCGCACCGCCGTCCGCGTCCTGGCCGCCCTCGACCTGCCCCCGGACGTGCTGCTGCGGCACGTCCACGAGCTGGCCGACGACCTCGCCCAGGGGCCGGACGAGGCGCTGCTGGCCACCTGCGTCTACGCGGTGTTCGACCCGGCCACGGCCCGGCTGACGGTCTCCAAGGCCGGCCACATCCCGCCGGTGCTGGTGGTCCCCCGCGAGGGCGCCGAGGAACCGACCCGCACCGGCGGCCCGCTGCTCGGCGGGACCGGCCGGATCCTCGACCTGCCGTCCGGCGCTCCGCTCGGCGTCGGCGGCGTCCCCTTCGAGTCGGTCGAGCTCAAGATCCCCGAAGGCAGCCTGCTCGCCCTGTGCACCGACGGCCTGGTGGAGTCCCGGGACAAGGACCTCGACGTCGGCCTCGGCCGGCTGGTCACCGTGCTCCAGGAGCCGCACGCCTCCATCCAGGCGGCCTGCGAGGCGGTGCTGGCCACCATGGAGCAGGGCCGCGAGCCCGACGACGTGGCGCTGCTGCTGGCCCGGCTCGGCCACGGCCAGGCCGGCACCCCGACGGCCGGCTGGACGCTGCCCGCCGAGCCGACCGCCGTCAGCCGGGCCCGCCGGCTGGTCCGCGCCGCGCTGGTCGAGTGGGGCGTCGAAGCGCTCACCGACACCACTGAGCTGCTGGTCAGCGAGCTGGTGACCAACTCGGTCCGCTATGCGAGCGCCCCCATCGGCGTACGGTTGACGCTGGGCGAGACGCTGCTGGTCGAGATCTCCGACCCGTTGCCCGATCCGCCCCGCGAGCGTCACGCGGCGGAGGCCGACGAGGGCGGCCGGGGCCTGGAACTCGTCCGCCGGCTGGCCCTGCGCTGGGGCGCGCGGGCCGAGGGCATGGGCAAGGTCGTCTGGTTCGAGCAGGCGCTGCCGGGTAATGAGCCCGAGGAGCCGGGTGACGAGTAGGACGCGAGTAGAACGGGACCGCATATGCCAGCAGGGGGCCGGGGGGAGCGCGCACTCCGGCAGGGGGCGCGAGCGTGGCATTGTGGTTGCGCGGGCGGTAGGACAAAAACCTTCGCCCGATCTGATGTTGTGATGTTGAGGGCGTGTGAACGTACCCCTCGATGATGAATACTCGGTCTTCTCGGCATCCGGACGGTCGCGGGTTTGGAGGGGTCGGTCCGTTGAACAGCACCCCGGCGCGTAACGCGCCGAGCAGCAGCGGTCATGCCGCTGTGCCCGGGCAGGCCGGTTCGCCACACCTGCCCGCCCCGGCCGCGGGGCAGGGCCGGGCGGCCCGCCCGGTGGTCGGCGCCCACCAGTGGGGCGCGGGGGACCCGGGCTCGATCTACGACTACATCCGGGTCGCCACCTTCGCGATCGGCCCGGACGGCCGGATCAGCCAGTGGAGCGAGCGCGCCGCCGAGTTCTTCGGTGTGCCCGCCGTCGAGGCGGTCGGCGCCGATCCGATCAGCACCTTCGTCCCGCGCGAGCTCTGGCAGCGCGGCCGCACCCGGCTGGAGCGCACGCTGGCCGGCGAGGAGTGGGTGGGCACCACGCCCTACCGCGACGCCACCGGCGGCGAGGGCCTCGCCGAGCTCTACCTGATGCCCGACAGCGCACTGCCCACCGCCGGTGCCACCTGTCTCGCGGTCGACCTCGGCCGGCTGCGCCGGATCGAGACCGACCTCGCCGCCTCCGAGGCCGTCTTCGGCCAGACCCCGACCGGCTTCGTCCTGTTCGACGACCGGCTCCGGCTCCAGCGGGTCAACGACGCCTTCGCCTCGGGGGTCGGCCTCGCCCCCACCGACCTCGAAGGCCTGACCGCGCACGACCTCTTCCCGGCCCCCGAGGCCGACCGGCTGACCGCCGCCCTACGCAAGGTCCTCGCCACCGGCGAGCCCGTCTTCGACCTGCGCTTCCACTCCGCCGTGCCGACCCGCGAGGGCAACCGGCTCTGGGCCGTCTCGCTCTACCGCCTCAACGGCTCGGCCGGGCAGCCGATGGGCGTGGCCGGCCAGGTCTCCGACGTCACCTCCCGGCACGTCGCCGAGCGCGAGGCCGACGGGGTGCGCCGCAACCTCGCCCTGCTCAACGAGGCCAGCGCGCACATCGGCTCCACCCTCGACCTGGAGACCACCGCCAAGGAGCTGCTGGACGTCGTCGTCCCGCCGTTCTGCGACCTCGCCACCGTCGACCTCTACACCGCGCTGCTCTCCGGCGAGACCGTCCCCAGCGCCGGCCGCTACGGCGACGGCGTGCTCACCGACGGCAGCGGCGAGCTGCGCCGGGTCGCCGTCTCCAGCGTGGTCGGGGGCGCCTCCTCCGTACTCGGCTCGGTCACCGGCCTGCCGATCGCCGAGGCCGGCGGCACGCTCTGCTACCCGCGCCGCTCACCGCACGCCCGCGCGCTACGCACCGGCCGCAGCGTCGTCCCCGAGCCCGGGCCGGACCCGCTGCTGCGCTCCACGCTGATCGTGCCGCTGGTCGCCCGCGACCAGGTGCTCGGCCTGGTCCAGCTCTCCCGCGCGATCGGCAGCGAGCCGTTCGACGCCCGTGACGTCGCCATCGCCGAGGAACTGGTGGCCCGCGCCGCCGTCTGCATCGACAACGCGCGGCTCTACCGCCGCGAGCACGAGCGCGCCCTGATCCTGCAGCGCAGCCTGCTGCCCCCGGGCAACCCGGCCGCCAGCGGCCTGGAGATCGCCTGCCGCTACCTGCCCAGCAACAACAACACCGAGGTCGGCGGCGACTGGTTCGACGTCATCCCGCTGCCGGGCAACCGCACCGCGCTGGTCATCGGCGACGTGATGGGCCGCGGCCTGCGCGCCGCCGTCGCGATGGGCCAGCTGCGCACCGCCGTCCGCACCCTGGCCATGCTCGACCTCGACCCCGCCGAGGTGCTCACCGCCCTCGACGAGATCGCCCGCGGGCTGGGCGACGACTCCGCGCCCGCCGGCTCGCCCACCCCGTACGGGCGGCTCACCTCGACCGCCGACGAGGAGGCCCGGGAGGTCTACCTGGCCACCTGCGTCTACGCGGTCTACGACGCCGTCACCCGGCGCTGCGTCTTCGCCAACGCCGGCCACCTGCCGCCCGTCCTGCTCAGCCCCGACGAGCCCGCCCGGATGCTCGACGTCCCGCCCGGCCTGCCGCTCGGCGTCGGCGGCGAGCCCTTCGAGGAGGTCGAGCTGACCCTGCCGGACGGCGCCGTGCTCGGCCTGTACACCGACGGCCTGGTGGAGAGCCGCAAGCACCAGCTGGACGAGGGCCTGCGCGCCTTCCGCATCGCACTGTCGGCGGAGGGCAAGAGCCTGGAGAACCTCTGCGACCACGTCCTCGGCGAGCTCAACCCGCACCACGGCGAGGACGACATCGCCCTGCTGATGGCCAAGGTGCACGCCTTCCCCGACGACGCCGTCGGCAACTGGTTCCTGCCGCCCGAGCCGACCTCCGTCGCCAAGGCCCGCGAGCTGGCCTGCAGCTGGCTGCTGGCGCGCGGTCTGGACGAGCTGGTCGACACCACCGAGCTGCTGGTCAGCGAGCTGGTCACCAACGCGCTCCGGCACGGCCGGGGCGAGATCCGGCTGCGACTGCTGCGCGACCGCAGCATGGTCTGCGAGGTCTGGGACGACGGCTACGCCCAGCCGCGCCAGCGGCGCGCGCAGGAGACCGACGAGGGCGGGCGCGGGCTCCAGCTGGTCAGCCTGCTGGCCGAGCGCTGGGGGAGCCGGCGGACGCCCAAGGGCAAGATCGTCTGGTTCGAGCTGTCGCTGTAGGGCCGGTCGCCCCCGGACCGATCGCCCCCGGCCGGGCACGCTCTGGCCCGCCGCGTGGATCGGCTGTCCGGGTGCAGTCCCCCGGCGGCCGCCGTGTCGGGACGGCCGCCCCGACCGGCTCGGCGTTCGATGGCCGCCATGCGCGTCCGCCAGCTCACCACCGCAGCCGCCGCGCTGCTGCTCGCCACCGGCGCCCTGGCCGGCTGCTCCGGTGGCCCGGCCCCGGCCCGCCCGCCGGTACCGGCTCCCGTACCGGCCCTGCCCACCGCCGTCACCGGGGACGTCGGCCCGCCCGACCGTGCCGCCGTCCGGGAGGGCGGCACGCCGCGCTGGGCGCTGGACGCCGCGCCGGCCACGCTCAACGTCTACCAGCCGGCCGCGACGGCCGACAGCGCGCTGCTCGCCCACGCCCTCTACCCCTCGCTGTTCCGGCCGGACGAGCACGGCCGGCCGGTCGCCGACCCGGACTACCTGGAGTCCGCCGAGTGCACCCCGCCCGGACAGCAGCCGCAGGTGGTCACCTACCGGCTCAGCCCGCAGGCCGTCTGGAGCGACGGCACCCCGCTCTCGGCCGCCGACTTCGGCGCGCAGCGGGCCGCCCTCTCCGGCCTCGACCCGGCCTACGCCGGGAACCGTCCGGCCGGGTACGACGCGATCGACTCGATCACCCAAGGGGCCGGCCCGCACGAGGTGAAGGTGACCTTCCGGCGGCCGTACGCGGAGTGGCGCGCCCTGTTCGGTCCGCTCTACCCGGCCGCGGTGACCGGCTCCCCGGCGGCGTTCAACCGGCCGTTGACCGACGGGCCGGAGCCGACGGCGGGTCCGTTCCGGCTCTCCCGGTACGACCCGGCGGGCGGGCGGGTGAGCCTGGTGCGCAGCCCGAACTGGTGGGGCGACCGGCCGAAGGCGGACGGGATCGACTTCCTGGTGGTCCCGGCCGAGGGCCGGCTGGACGCGCTCGACCAGGACCGGCTGGACATCGCCTCGCTCACCGCGGCGGTCGACCGGGCCGGCTCCACCCCGGCCGCTCCGCCCACCCCGGCCGCCTCCGCCTCCGCCTCCGGGTCCGCGTCCGGGTCCGGCTCCCCGGCCGCCTCCGCCTCCGGGTTCCCGGCCGCGACCGCGTCCGCGACTCCCGCCGCGACCCCCGCCGCCCCGCCCGCCGCGACTCCCGCCGCCCCGCCCGCCGCGGCGCCGGAGGCCGCCGACCGGGCGCTGCGGCGGGCGGAGGCCCTGCCCGGCATCACCGTGCACCGGGCCGCCGCGGCCGCGCTCACCGAGCTCACCCTGAACGCCGCCCGTGGCCCGCTCACCGACCCGGCCGTCCGGCTCGCCCTGGCCCGCGCGGTCGACCGGCGCCGGGTCGCCGGTGCCGCGCTCACCCCGCTCGGCCTCGCCGCCGCCCCGCTCGGCAGCCACCTGTTCGCCGGTGACCAGGACGGCTACCGGGACAACAGTGCCGCGCTCGGCCCGGCGGACGCGGGCCGGCTGCTGGACGCGGCCGGCTGGAAGCGGCCCGCGGCCGGCGCCACCCGGGTCCGGGACGGCCGGGAGCTGGCTCTCGCCCTGCTGGTCCCGGCCGGCTCGGCCACTGCCCGGCGCACCGCCGACGCGCTGACCGCCGACCTCGCCGGCGCGGGCATCGCGCTCCGGACGGTGGCGGCGCCCGCCGAGGCCTTCGTCCGGGACCACCTGGCGACCGGCGACTACGACCTCGCCCTGTTCTCCTGGCCGGCCGGACCCCACCCGGCGGTCGAACAGCGTGCCGTCTACGCCAAGCCGCGCCCCGGCGCGGACGGCGCCTTGGAGGCCGGCAGCAACTACGGCCGCTCGGGGACGGAGGAGATCGACCGCCTCTTCGACCGCGCGGCCGCCGAACTCGACCCCGCCGCCCACCTGGCCCTGCTCCAGGAGGCCGACACCCGGATCTGGCAGCTGGGCCACTCGGTACCGCTCTACCAGCGGCCGGACCTGGTCGCGGTCCGGTCGGACGTGGCGGGCGCGGGCGCCTGGGGCTTCGGCCGGCCGCGCTTCCAGGACGTGGGGTTCCTCGGCCCCTGACCGTGCGCGGGGCGGGGCGGACCACGCGGCCGACGCCGGGCCCGGCCGGGCCCGGCGGTGCGTGACCGGGAGGCCCCGGCACGGCGTCGGCCGGGTGGCGTGCCGGTGATCCACTTGTGATCTTGATCCCGCCCGACCTGCCCGTTTCTGCCGACCTGGAGGGTTCCCCGTACGATAGGAGGAAGCCGTGGCATGTCCTGCCCGGCGGGTGGACCGGTAGTAGCAGGCGGAACGGGCGGCGGTGATCACAACGGATCGCCGGTCGGCGTCACGCAGCCGGGCGCCGAAACCCACGATTCCGGGAGAATCCGCTCAGCATGCCCACGCGCAATGACATCCGCAACGTTGCCATCGTCGCCCACGTCGACCACGGCAAGACCACTCTGGTCGACGCCATGCTGAAGCAGGCCGGTGCCTTCGCCGCCCACCAGCACCTCGATGACCGCATGATGGACTCCAACGACCTGGAGCGCGAGAAGGGCATCACCATTCTCGCGAAGAACACCGCCGTGAAGTACCACCCCAAGGAGGGTGGCGCCCCGATCACGATCAACATCATCGACACCCCCGGCCACGCCGACTTCGGTGGTGAGGTCGAGCGCGGTCTGTCCATGGTGGACGCGGTCGTTCTCCTGGTCGACGCCTCCGAGGGTCCGCTGCCGCAGACCCGCTTCGTGCTCCGCAAGGCGCTCACCGCCAAGCTCCCGGTGATCCTCTGCATCAACAAGACCGACCGTCCGGACTCCCGGATCGACGAGGTCATCAACGAGACCTACGACCTCTTCCTGGACCTCGACGCGACCGAGGAGCAGATCGAGTTCCCGATCGTCTACGCCTGTGCGCGTGACGGCGTCGCCTCGATGACCAAGCCGGAGGACGGCAGCGTCCCGGCCGACAGCGACTCGCTGGAGCCGTTCTTCTCGACCATCCTGTCGGCCGTCCCGGCCCCGACCTACGACGAGGACGCCCCGCTCCAGGCCCACGTCACCAACCTGGACGCGGACAACTTCCTCGGCCGCATCGCGCTCTGCCGCGTCGAGCAGGGCGAGCTGCGCAAGGGCCAGCAGGTCGCGTGGATGAAGCGTGACGGTTCGATCCAGCAGGTCAAGATCACCGAGCTGCTGATGACCGAGGCGCTCACCCGCAAGCCGGCCGAGGTGGCCGGCCCCGGCGACATCTGCGCCGTCGCGGGCATCCCGGACATCATGATCGGCGAGACCCTGGCCGACCTGGAGAACCCGATCGCGCTGCCGCTGATCACGGTGGACGAGCCGGCCATCTCGATGGTCATCGGCACCAACACCTCGCCGCTGGTCGGCAAGGGCGGCAAGGGCCACAAGGTCACCGCCCGCATGGTGAAGGACCGCCTGGACCGCGAGCTGATCGGTAACGTCTCGCTCCGCGTGCTGCCGACCGAGCGTCCGGACGCCTGGGAGGTCCAGGGCCGTGGCGAGCTGGCGCTGGCCATCCTGGTCGAGACCATGCGCCGGGAGCTCTTCGAGCTGACCGTCGGCAAGCCGCAGGTCGTCACCAAGGTCATCAACGGCAAGACCCACGAGCCGGTCGAGCGGATGACCATCGACAGCCCCGAGGAGTACCTCGGCGCGATCACCCAGCTGATGGCGACCCGCAAGGGCCGCATGGAGACCATGACGAACCACGGCTCCGGCTGGGTCCGCATGGAGTTCATCGTCCCGTCGCGCGGCCTGATCGGCTTCCGGACCCAGTTCCTGACCGACACCCGCGGCACCGGCATCGCGCACTCCATCTTCGAGGGCCACGAGCCGTGGTTCGGCGAGCTCCGGATGCGCAACAACGGCTCGCTGGTGGCGGACCGCGCGGGCGTCGTGACGCCGTTCGCGATGATGGGCATCCAGGAGCGCGGCACGCTCTTCGTCGAGCCCACCACCGAGGTGTACGAGGGCATGATCGTCGGCGAGAACTCGCGCCAGGACGACATGGACATCAACATCACCAAGGAGAAGAAGCTCACCAACATGCGTGCGGCCTCCTCCGACACCACCGAGAACCTGGTGCCGCCGCGCAAGCTCTCGCTGGAGCAGTCGCTGGAGTTCTGCCGCGAGGACGAGTGCATCGAGGTGACTCCGGAGACGGTTCGCATCCGTAAGGTCGTCCTGGACCAGAAGGAGCGCGGCCGCACGGCTTCGCGCGCCAAGAAGGCGTGATCACTTCCTTCTGAGGGCCCTTTGGCCTGAATCGATCGCCCCCCTTTCCAACGGAGAGGGGGGCGATCGTTTTCACTACTCCACGCTGTCGACGCGCGTATAAACGGAATATCGCTTAACACAGCAAGGTGTCCGCTGAGCGAACGTGACAGTCCGTCATTCATGACGACTGTCCGTTTGATGCCTGTCTGAGTATGTCTCTTATGTCCGATTTTCGAAACTTACCGACCGTTCATGTGACCTAATTGAGATCGCTAGTGGTCACTTTCGTGTCCGTGCGTGACGGATAGTGGGTGCAGTCAGGCTCGGGTCAAGGGTTAACGCGCAGGGGTGCGCGCCGAAACCACGAGCGCGGACGGCACAACGGAAGCGGCGTCAGCCGACCGTGGTGCTCTCCTCGTTGGAAAGTCGATTTCAGGAGGCATCCCCCATGCGCGGTGCAACCCAGACCAAGTGGATCGTCGCGGCGACCGCTATCGCCCTCGCGGCGACCGCTTGCAGCACCAGCTCGAAGAGCAGTGACAAGGCCTCTTCCGGCGGCGGCACCATCGCCGTCCAGCTCGGCGAGCCGCAGCACGGTCTGGTTCCCCAGAACACCGCGGAGTCCGAGGGTGCCGAGGTTCTCGGTGCCGTCTTCGCCGGCCTGGTCGAGTACGACAACAAGACCAACGAGCCGAAGCTGCGCGTCGCCGAGTCGATCGAGAGCGCCGACAGCAAGCTCTGGACGATCAAGCTGAAGGACGGCTACACCTTCCACAACGGTGAGAAGGTGACCGCCCAGTCGTTCGTCGACGCCTGGAACTGGGGCGCCAACCAGGACAACGCGGCCGAGGGCCTGCCGTTCTTCGCCAAGATCGAGGGCTCCGAGGACCTGGCCCCGGGCAAGGACAAGAAGCCGACCACCGACAAGCTCAAGGGCCTGACGGTCGTCGACGACAAGACCTTCACCGTCGCCCTGACGCAGCCGTTCTCCCAGTTCAAGACCATGCTGGGCTACAACGCGTTCTACCCGCTGCCCAAGGCGTTCTTCACCGACCCGAAGGCGTTCGCCGACAAGCCGATCGGCAACGGCCCGTTCGAGATGGACGGCGCCTGGGAGCACAACAAGCAGATCAAGGTCAAGCGCTACGAGAACTTCCCTGCCTCGGACGGCAAGGCGAAGCTCCAGGGCGTCACCTTCAAGATCTACGACAACCTGGACACCGCGTACAACGACCTGCGCGCCGACAACATCCAGGCCACCGACAAGCTGCCGATCTCGGCCCTGTCGAGCGTCAAGGGCGAGTTCGGCGACCGCTACATCTACAAGCCGGAGTCCGGCGTCGGCTACATCGGCTTCCCGATCGCCACCAACCCGGCCACCTACGGCAAGCCGGAGATCCGCAAGGCGATCTCGATGGCGATCGACCGCGAGGCGATCACCAAGACGATCTTCTCGGGCACCCGCGTCCCGGCCGACGACTTCATCAACCCGCTGATCCCGGGTTACCGCAAGGGCGCCATGGGCGACGCGGCGAAGTACGACCCGGCCAAGGCCAAGGCGCTCTTCGACCAGGCCGGCGGTGTTCCCGGCAACACCATCGAGCTGGGCTACAACGCCGACGGTGGCCACAAGGAGTGGATCGAGGCCGTCGCGAACCAGCTGAAGAAGAACCTGGGCATCGAGGTCACCACCAAGCCGTTCGAGAAGTTCGGCAAGATCCTCGACGCGCTGGGCGAGAAGCAGTACTCGGGCGCCTTCCGCATGGCGTGGTCGATGGACTACCCGTCGATCGAGAACTACCTCCGTCCGATCTTCTCCAAGGTCGCGATCGAGAACGGCTCGAACTACGGCGGCTACGTCAACGACAAGTTCGAGGACCTGCTGAACCAGGCCGACCAGGCGAAGACCCAGGACGAGGGCCAGAAGCTGTACCAGCAGGCCGACGACATCCTGGTGCAGGACCTGCCGTACATCCCGGTGTACACCTACATGTCCTCCGCCGCGTACAGCAAGAAGATCAAGAACTTCGACACCGACGCCCAGGGCCGCATGAACCTGGACGAGGTCGAGCTCGCCGGCTGATCCGGTAGTCAGACGAACGGGGGCGGGCGGACCGGACTACAGTCCCGGTTCTCCCGCCTCCCTTCCTTGCTTGAAAGTGTGGAGGTCTGATGGGCCGCTATGTCATCCGCCGACTGATACAGGCGATCCCTGTCCTGCTCGGTGCGACTCTGCTGATCTATGCCCTGGTTCACTATCTGCCCGGTGACCCGGTGCAGGCGCTGGCCGGTGAGAAGCGAGCCGACCCGCTCGTGGCGGAAATGATCCGCCAGAAGTACCACCTGAACGACCCCTTCCTGCTGCAGTACTGGAACTACATCTCAGGGGTCTTCCAGGGGAACCTCGGCGAGAGCCTGACCGGTCGCTCCGTGACCGACATGATCAGCGAGGCGTTCCCGTACACCGTCAACCTCGCCCTGGTCGCCTTCATCATGGAGGCAGTCATCGGCGTGCTGGCGGGTGTCATGGCGGCCCTGCGCAAGGGCAAGTTCATCGACCAGCTGGTGCTCATCAGCACGCTGTTCGTCATCTCGATCCCGGTCTTCGTCACCGGCTTCGTGCTCCAGCTGGTGCTGGGCGTGAAGCTCAAGACCGACTACGGCGTCGACTTCTTCCCGGTCTCCTTCAACGAGGAGGACGGACTGCGGGCCTACCTGCTGCCGGCCTTCGTGCTGGCGTCGACCTCGCTCGCGTACGTCGCCCGACTGACCCGCACCAGCCTGATGGAGACCATGCGCGCGGACTACGTCCGCACCGCGGTCGCCAAGGGTCTGAAGCGCCGTCGGGTGATCGGCCGCCACGCCCTGCGCAACGCGCTGATCCCGATCGTCACCTTCCTCGGTGCCGACCTCGGCGGTCTGATGGGTGGCGCGGTCATCACCGAGAAGATCTTCAACATGCACGGCATCGGCGGCCTGCTGGCCCAGTCCGTGTACCAGAAGCAGGGCACGGTGATCGTCGGCATGGTCACCCTGCTGGTGATGATCTACCTGATCACCACCCTGCTCGTGGACCTGCTGTACGCCGTGCTCGACCCGAGGATCCGCTATGAGTGACACCATCACCGTGGGCAGCGAGGCGCCCGAGGACAAGACCCCGAAGGCCGCGCCGGAGAAGAAGCAGAAGCCCGAGCGCGTCGCCAGCCTCTGGTCCGACGCACTGCGCGACCTGCGCCGCAACCCGGTCTTCATCATCGGCGCGGTGCTCGTCTCCGCCCTGCTGGTGATCGCCGCCGTGCCGCAGCTGTTCACCGACGGCAGCCCGCTCTCGGGCGACGCGTGCGACCTGGCCAACTCCCTGAAGCGCCCGAGCGCCGAGCACTGGTTCGGCTTCGACGTGCAGGGCTGTGACGTCTACACCCGCACCATCTGGGGTGCCCGCAACTCGATCATCGTCGGTGTGCTCACCACCACCACGGTGACCGTGATCGGCGCCCTGCTCGGCCTGCTGGCCGGCTGGGTCGGCGGCATGGTCGACAGCATCCTGTCGCGCTTCACCGAGATCTTCTTCTCCATCCCGCTGCTGCTCGGCGGCATGCTGATCATGTCGATGCTCGGCAAGGGCAACGCCTACACCGTCTCCGTCGTGATGGCCGTGCTCGGCTGGCCGCAGATCTTCCGCATCATGCGCGCCTCCGTGCTGGCCAACAAGCACAACGACTACGTGATGGCGGCCAAGGCGCTCGGCGCCGGCAGCTTCCGGATCACCTTCCGGCACATCCTGCCGAACGCCATCGCGCCGGTGATCGTGGTCTCCGCGATCAGCCTGGGTGTGTACATCGGTGCCGAGGCCGCCCTGTCCTACCTGGGCATCGGTGTCCAGTCCCCGGAGATCTCCTGGGGCCTGATGATCAGCGACGCCCAGCCCCGCTTCCTGACCGCCCCGCACGTGCTGCTCTTCCCGTCCGCGGTGCTGAGCGTCACGGTGCTGGCGTTCATCATGCTCGGCGACGCGGTGCGCGACGCCCTCGACCCGAAGCTCCGCTGAGAGAAGAGGTGACGACCCGATGACCACCGTGATCGAGAAGAACCAGAAGAGCGGCCGCCTCGAAATCGGCACCCCGCTGCTGGAGGTCCGTGACCTCCACGTGGAGTTCCACACCCGGGACGGCGTCGCCAAGGCCGTGAACGGCGTCAACTACTCCGTTTCCGCCGGCGAGACCCTGGCGGTGCTGGGTGAGTCCGGCTCCGGCAAGTCGGTGACCGCCCAGACCATCATGGGCATCCTGGACATGCCGCCCGGCAAGATCAGCCAGGGCCAGATCCTCTTCCGCGGCGAGGACATGCTCGCCATGAAGGAGGAGCAGCGCCGGCTGATCCGCGGCCAGAAGATCGCGATGATCTTCCAGGACGCGCTCTCCTCGCTGAACCCCGTGATGACCGTGGGCGACCAGCTCGGCGAGATGTTCCGGGTGCACAAGGGCATGTCCAAGAAGGACGCCCGGGCCAAGGCCGTCGAGCTGATGGAGCGGGTGCGCATCCCCGCCGCCAAGCAGCGCGTCGGCGACTACCCGCACCAGTTCTCCGGCGGCATGCGCCAGCGCATCATGATCGCGATGGCGCTCTCCATGGAGCCCGACCTGATCATCGCCGACGAGCCCACCACCGCCCTGGACGTCACCGTCCAGGCCCAGGTGATGGACCTCCTCGCGGAGCTGCAGGCCGAGTACAACATGGGCCTGATCCTGATCACCCACGACCTCGGCGTGGTCGCCGACGTCGCGGACAAGATCGCCGTGATGTACGCCGGCCGGATCGTCGAGACCGCCCCGGTCCACGACCTCTACGCCAACCCCGCGCACCCGTACACCAAGGGCCTGCTCCGCTCCATCCCGCGCCTGGACCAGAAGGGCCAGGAGCTGTACGCGATCAAGGGCCTGCCCCCGAACCTGCTGAAGGTCCCGGCCGGCTGCGCGTTCAACCCCCGCTGTGACGTCGCCACCGACCAGTGCCGCACGGAGATCCCGAAGCTGCACCAGGTGACCGACAAGGACGGCACGGAGCTCACCGGCCGCCGCAGCGCGTGCCACCTCTGGAAGGAGACCCTCCATGGCTGAGCCCATCCTGGAGGTCAAGGACCTGGTCAAGCACTACCCGCTGACCCAGGGCATCGTCTTCAAGAAGCAGGTCGGCGCGGTGAAGGCGGTCGACGGCATCTCCTTCGAGCTGATGAAGGGCGAGACGCTCGGCATCGTCGGCGAGTCCGGCTGTGGCAAGTCCACGCTGGCCAAGGTGCTGATGAACCTGGAGCGGGCCACCTCCGGCCAGGTGCTGTTCAAGGGCGAGGACATCTCCAAGCTGTCCGGCTCCGCCCTGAAGGCGGTCCGCCGGAACATCCAGATGGTGTTCCAGGACCCGTACACCTCGCTCAACCCGCGCATGACGGTCGGCGACATCATCGGGGAGCCCTTCGAGATCCACCCCGAGGTGGCTCCCAAGGGCGACCGCCGCAAGGCCGTCCAGGACCTCCTGGACGTCGTCGGCCTGAACCCGGAGTACATCAACCGGTACCCGCACCAGTTCTCCGGCGGTCAGCGCCAGCGCATCGGCATCGCCCGCGGCCTCGCGCTCAAGCCCGAGATCATCATCTGCGACGAGCCGGTCTCCGCCCTGGACGTCTCCGTCCAGGCGCAGGTGATCAACCTGCTGGACCAGCTGCAGAGCGAGTTCGAGCTCTCGTACATGTTCATCGCGCACGACCTCTCGATCGTCCGGCACATCTCCGACCGCGTCGGCGTGATGTACCTGGGCAAGATGGTGGAGATCGGCTCGGACGAGGCGATCTACGAGAACGCCACGCACCCGTACACCCAGGCGCTGCTCTCCGCAGTGCCGGTGCCGGACCCGACGGCGCGCGAGTCCCGGGACCGGATCATCCTGACCGGCGACATCCCCTCGCCGGCCAACCCGCCGTCCGGCTGCCGGTTCCGCACCCGCTGCTGGAAGGCGGAGGAGCGCTGCGCCACCGAGGTCCCGCTGCTGGCGGTGCCCAGCACGCTCAGCGGCGCGGCGGCCCACGAGTCGGCCTGCCACTTCGCCGAGGTCCGGGAGACGGCCGCCGCCGTCTGATCCCCGAGGCGTTGCCCGGAAGGGCTCGCGGCTGTCGAAGCCGCGGGCCCTTCCGGCGTTTCGCGGTCCTGTGGCGGCGTCAACCCCGGGCGGGGTCCGCTGCACCCGTCCGGGGGTACCTGGCTCGCGCCGCCGGGCCACCGCGCTTCTCATGGGGTGTGATGCGACACACACCTTGAGGAGGGACCTCCATGCCCGCAGCCACTCGCGCTCGATGGGTCCTCGCCGCTGCGACATCTGTGGCCCTGGTGGCCAGTGGGTGCAGCAGTAGCGGCGGAGGCAGTAGTTCGTCGGACAGCGGCAAGACCTTCAGCTACCAGAGCAGTGAGCCGCAGAACCCCTTGCAGCCCGCGAACGCGAACGAGACCGGCGGCGGCCGCATCCTGCAGAACCTGTTCAAGGGGCTGGTGGACTACGACCCCAGCAACGCGAAGATCCGGATGCAGGTCGCGGACTCGATCGAGACCAGCGACTCGCAGACCTTCAACGTCACCCTGAAGACCGGCTGGACGTTCCACGACGGCACCCCGGTCACCTCGAAGAACTTCGTCGACGCCTGGAACTGGGGCGCGACCACCAGCAACAACCAGATCAACAGCTCCTGGTTCTCGGACATCGAGGGCTACCAGGACGTCCACCCGGCCAGCGGCCAGCCGACCGCCACCGCGATGTCCGGCCTGACCGTCGTGGACGACACGCACTTCACCATCAAGCTGCACACCAAGGTCTCGTACTTCGAGTACAAGCTGGGCTACATCGCCTTCTCCCCGCTGCCGACCGCCTTCTTCAGCGACCCGACCGGGTTCGGGCAGAAGCCGGTGGGCAACGGCGCCTACCAGTTCGTCAGCTGGAGCCACAACCAGCAGGTGGTGACCAAGGCGTACCCGAACTACCAGGGCGTGGACAAGCCGAAGAACGGCGGCATCGTCTTCAAGATGTACAACACGTCCGAGGCCGCCTACGCGGACCTGCAGTCCAACAACCTCGACGTGATGGACCAGGTGCCGCCGTCCGCGCTGGCGACGTACAAGAGCGACCTGGGCGACCGGGCGATCGACTCGCCGCAGGGTGCGATCCAGAACATCGGCTTCACGCTCTACCAGCCGGACTGGGCCGGCCCGGACAAAGCGAAGGTCCGTCAGGGGCTGTCGATGGCGATCGACCGCGACACCATCACGAAGACCGTGCTGCAGGGCTCGCGCAAGCCGGCCTCCGCGTGGGTCGCCGAGGGCGTCGAGGGCTACAAGGCCGGCCAGTGCGGCGACAACTGCACCTTCGACGCCACCAAGGCCAAGCAGCTGATCACCGAGGGCGGCGGCGTCCCCGGCAACAAGCTGACGATCACCTACAACGCCGACGGCGGCCACAAGGAGTGGGTGGACGCGGTCTGCAACTCGATCCGGCAGAGCACCGGCGTGGACTGCGTGGGTGACCCGAAGCCCGACTTCAAGACCGCCCGCGCGGCGATCACCGGGCACCAGATCAACGGCGCCTTCCGCACCGGCTGGGTGCAGGACTACCCGCTGAACGCCAACTTCATGGCCGACGTCTACCGCACCGGCGCCGCGTCCAACGACTTCGGCTACAGCAGCCCGCAGTTCGACCAGCTGGCCACCGAGGCGGACCAGGCGGCCAGCGTGGCGGACACCGTGACGGGCTACCAGAAGGCGGAGACGGTGCTGGCGAACGACATGCCGGCCATCCCGCTCTGGTACTACCGCACCAACTCGGGCTACTCGGCGAACGTCCAGAACGTGAAGTTCGACTCCTTCGGCAACCCGGCCTGGACCCAGGTCGAGGTCAAGGGCTGATCCAGCCCCTCGCGCCGGCCCCGCCCTCCCCGCACGGAGGGCGGGGCCCGGGCACTCGACCCCCACGCGGCCCTGCGCACCCGGTCACGGGCCGACCAGTCACCTAGGAAGGAGGCTCGGATGGGAAGTTATGTGCTGCGGCGGGTGCTGCAGATGATCCCGGTGTTCTTCGGCTCCACATTCCTGATCTTCCTGATGGTCTACACGCTGCCCGGGGACCCGGTCGCGGCGCTCTTCGGGGACAAGGCCGCGGACCCGGCGGTGGTGGCCAATCTGAAGCACAAGTACTACCTCGACCAGCCGCTGTGGAAGCAGTACCTGCACTACATGGGGAACCTCTTCCAGGGCGACTTCGGGACGAGCTTCACCGGCCGGTCGGTCACCGACATCATGGCGGACGCCTTCCCGGTCACCATCCGGCTGGCGCTGATGGCCTTCGCCTTCGAGCTGATCGTCGGGCTGGCGCTCGGCCTGGTCTCCGGCCTCAGGCGCGGCAGCGTCCAGGACACCCTGGTGCTGGTCCTGACCCTGGTGGTGATCTCGATCCCGGTGTTCGTGCTGGCCTACATCGCCCAGACGATCTTCGCGACCAACCTGGGCTGGGTCACCCCGACCGTGCAGGACTCCAAGGACCTCTCCCAGCTGATCCTGCCCGCGATCGTGCTGGGATCGCTCTCCCTCGCCTACGTCGCCCGGCTCACCCGGACCTCGATCGGGGAGAACCTGCGGGCGGACTACATGCGCACGGCGGTCGCCAAGGGCCTGCCCCGGCGCACCGTCATCACCCGCCACCTGCTCCGCAACTCGCTGATCCCGGTGGTCACCTTCCTCGGGACCGACCTGGGCGCGCTGATGGGCGGTGCGATCGTCACGGAGGGCATCTTCAACGTCCAGGGCATCGGCAACGTGCTGTACCGGGCGATCAACCAGAAGGAGGGCCCCACCGTGGTCGGCATCGTGACCGTCCTGGTGATCGTCTACCTGGTCGCCTCCCTGATCGTCGACCTGCTCTACGCGGTCCTGGACCCGAGGATCCGTTATGCCTGACCTGCATGACGAGGGCGAGTTCAAGCCGCACGCGGCCCCGGGCCTCGACCACCTGGACTACGCCGGCGAGCAGGGCATGGCGGTCGAGCAGGAGACCCTGGTCGAGGGCGATCCGGCCAAGCGGGAGGAGGCCCGCAGCCTGTGGGGCGACGCCTGGCGGGACCTGCGGCGCCGGCCGATCTTCCTGATCTCGGCGATCCTGATCCTCCTGCTGGTCGTGATGGCGATCTTCCCCTGGGCCTTCACCGACGCCGATCCGCGCAAGGCCGACCTGGTCAACGACTACCTCAAGCGCCCGGACTGGTCGGACTTCTTCGGCGCCGGCTGGTTCGGCTACGACGGCCAGGGCCGGTCCATCTACGCCCGGGTGGTCTACGGGGCCCGCGCCTCGATCACCGTCGGCATCTTCGTGACCCTGGGGGTCACCCTGCTCGGCGGGCTGACCGGGATGGTCGCCGGGTACTTCGGCGGCGCGGTGGACGCCGTGATCTCCCGCGTCGTCGACATCTTCTTCGGCATCCCGCTGCTGCTCGGCGCGCTGGTCCTGCTGGGCGCGTTCTCCGCCCGCACGGTGTGGAGCGTGGTCATCGCGCTCGCGGTGCTCGGCTGGACGCAGATCGCGCGCGTCATGCGCGGGGCCGTCCTGACCGTCAAACAGTCCGACTACGTGGTGGCCGGCCGGGCGCTCGGCGCGAGCACCGGGCGGTTGATGTTCCGGCACATCCTGCCGAACGCGATCGCGCCGGTGATCGTCGTCGCCACGATCGCGTTGGGCGGCTACATCGCGACCGAGGCCACGCTGAGCTTCCTCGGCATCGGCCTGCAGGATCCGACCATCTCCTGGGGCATCGACATCGCCTCCGCCCAGAAGGTCATCCGGACGGCCCCGTACGTGCTGTTCTTCCCGGCCGTGGCGCTCTCGATCACCGTGCTGGCCTTCATCATGCTGGGTGACGCGGTGCGCGACGCCCTCGACCCGAAGCTTCGCTGAGCGAGGGGACTCATCGTGACCACAGCTGTCGACACCGGCAAGCCCCAGCGGGAGACGCCCTACGAGGGGCCGCTGCTGGACGTCCGGGACCTGCACGTCGAGTTCGTCACCCGGGACGGCGTGGCGAAGGCGGTCAACGGGGTCAACTACAGCGTCCGGGCGGGGGAGACCCTGGCGGTGCTGGGGGAGTCCGGTTCGGGCAAGTCGGTGACCGCGCAGGCGATCATGGGCATCCTGGACATGCCCCCGGCCCGCATCCCGCAGGGCGAGATCCGCTTCCGGGGCCGGGACATGTTGACGATGGGCAAGGAGGAGCGCCGGAAGATCCGCGGCCAGAAGATCGCGATGATCTTCCAGGACGCGCTCTCCTCGCTGAACCCGGTGCTGAGCGTGGGCTTCCAGCTCGGCGAGATGTTCCGGGCCCACCACGGGGCGTCGCGCAAGGAGGCCAAGGCCAAGGCCGTCGAGCTGATGGACCGGGTGCGCATCCCGGCGGCGAAGGAGCGGGTCAACGACTATCCGCACCAGTTCTCCGGCGGCATGCGCCAGCGCATCATGATCGCGATGGCGCTGGCCCTGGAACCGGACCTGATCATCGCGGACGAGCCGACCACCGCGCTGGACGTGACCGTGCAGGCGCAGGTGATGGACCTGCTGGCCGAGCTGCAGGCCGAGTTCCACATGGGGCTGATCCTGATCACCCACGACCTCGGCGTGGTCGCCGACGTCGCGGACAAGATCGCCGTGATGTACGCGGGCCGGATCGTCGAGACCGCCCCCGTGCACGAGCTGTACGCGCGGCCGGCCCACCCGTACACCCGGGGCCTGCTGGACTCGATCCCGCGGCTGGACCAGAAGGGCCAGGAGCTCTACGCGATCAAGGGGCTGCCGCCCAACCTGCTGCGGATCCCGCCGGGTTGCGCGTTCAACCCGCGCTGCCCGCGCGCCCAGGACATCTGCCGGGCCGAGGTGCCCGAGCTCTTCCAGGTCACCGCGGACGACGGCAGCGAGCTGGCCGGGCGGGGCAGTGCCTGCTTCTTCTGGAAGGAGACCCTCCATGGCTAGCCCGCTCGGGCCCGCGGTGCCCAAGGAGGAGGCGTTCGCGCAGGCCGTGCGGCCGGGCGAACCGATCCTCGAAGTCCAGGACCTGGTCAAGCACTTCCCGCTGACGAGGGGCGTCGTCTTCAAGAAGCAGGTCGGCGCCGTGAAAGCGGTCGACGGGGTCAGCTTCGACCTGATGCAGGGGGAGACGCTCGGCATCGTGGGGGAGTCCGGCTGCGGGAAGTCCACGCTGGCCAAGGTGCTGATGAACCTGGAGCCGGCCACCGGCGGATCGGTGCGCTACAAGGGGGAGGAGATCTCCCGGCTCTCCGGCTCCGCCCTGAAGGCGGTGCGGCGCAACATCCAGATGGTGTTCCAGGACCCGTACACCTCGCTCAACCCGCGGATGACGGTCGGTGACATCATCGGCGAGCCGTACGAGATCCACTCCGAGGTGGCGCCGAAGGGCGACCGGCGCCGGGCCGTCCAGGACCTGCTGGACGTGGTGGGTCTGAACCCGGAGTACATCAACCGGTACCCGCACCAGTTCTCCGGCGGCCAGCGCCAGCGCATCGGCATCGCCCGGGGGCTGGCGCTCAAGCCGGAGGTGATCATCTGTGACGAGCCGGTCTCGGCGCTGGACGTCTCCGTCCAGGCGCAGGTGATCAACCTGCTGGAGCAGCTGCAGGGCGAGTTCAACCTCTCGTACATGTTCATCGCGCACGACCTCTCGATCGTCCGGCACATCTCCGACCGGGTCGGCGTGATGTACCTGGGCAAGATGGTGGAGATCGGCTCCGACCGGGAGATCTACGACCACGCGACGCATCCGTACACCCAGGCGCTGCTCTCCGCGGTGCCGGTGCCGGACCCGACGGCGCGCGAGTCCCGGGACCGGATCGTGCTCGTCGGGGACGTGCCGTCGCCGGCCAACCCGCCGTCCGGCTGCCGGTTCCGCACCCGCTGCTGGAAGGCGCGGGACAGGTGCGCCGTGGAGGTGCCGCTGTTGGCCGCCCCGGCCTGGCTGGACGGGCACGCCCGGCACGACTCGGCCTGCCACTTCGCGGCGGAGCGCGGGGGCCCGGACGGTGGGGAGGGCGCGGCGGGCACGCCGGAGCCCCCACCCGAATCCAGTTGACACAGTTGTCCTGACCACGCACCAAGGGCGCGTCCTCCCTCCGGAGGGCGCGTCCTTGCGTTGTCCTGCGGAAACGCCGGAATTCCCGGCCCGGAAATGATCATTACGCTCCGTAAAGCATCGAATACCGGAGCTTATTGTTCGTTATCCGGAAACCGGAACGCGGCATTCCAGGTTCGATATGCCGGAATTTGGCGAGCATTGTCATGACTTGGTCTGAGCATGTAATTGAAAAGAGATGTGAGGCGGATTCCGCCGGAGGGGTCGGGTGATCGATAGTTGCTCTGCGCGTATCAGTGGTCACCTCGCCAACTGTGCGGATCGGCCCTGAGATGTCGACCCTTGCCATGCCCGGCACACCGACTGGCGAGGCGCCGTTCGTTCGTAAGCCCCTAAATCGAGAGGCACTTGAATGAGGCTCACCAAGACCATGCGTTGGACCGCGCTCGCGGCGTGCGCCGCACTCGCGATCTCCGCCTGCAGCACCGGCGGCGACAAGAAGTCCTCCAGCGAGGCGAGCGGCGCCGGGTCGGGCAAGAAGGGTGGCTCGATCAGCGTCGAGCTGGGTGAGCCGCAGCACGGGCTGGTGCCCCAGAACACCTCCGAGTCCGAGGGTGCCGAGGTGCTCAACGCGATCTTCGCGGGCCTGGTCGACTACGACATCAAGGACAACTCGCCCAAGCTCCGGGTCGCCGAGTCGATCGAGAGCCAGGACGCCACCACCTGGACGATCAAGCTGAAGGACGGCTACACCTTCCACAACGGCGAGAAGGTGACCGCCCAGTCCTTCGTCGACGCCTGGAACTACGGCGCCAACCAGGACAACGCGCAGGAGGCCCTGCCGTTCTTCGACAAGATCCTCGGCTCCGACGAGCTGGCCCCCGGCAAGGACAAGAAGCCCACCGCCGACAAGCTCAAGGGCCTCGCGGTCGTCGACGACAAGACCTTCACCGTCACCCTCAAGGCGCCGTTCTCGCAGTTCAAGACGATGCTCGGCTACAACGCGTTCTTCCCGCTCCCGAAGGCGTTCTTCACCGACCCGAAGGCCTTCGAGGACGCGCCGATCGGCAACGGCGCGTTCCAGATCGACGGGAAGTGGGAGCACAACAAGCAGATCAAGGTGAAGCGCTTCGAGAACTTCCCGGCGTCCGACGGAAAGGCCAAGCTGGATTCCGTCACGTTCAAGATTTACGACAAGCTGGACACCGCGTACAACGATCTGCGAGCGGACAACATCCAGATCACCGACAAGCTGCCGATCTCGGCGATGGCGACCGTCGCCCAGGAGTTCGGCGACCGCTACATCTACAAGCCGGATTCCGGCGTCGGTTACCTCGGATTCCCGATCTCGACGAATCCGGCATTCGCCAGTCCGGACCTCCGCAAGGCGATCTCGATGGCGATAGACCGGGAATCGATCACCAAGACCATCTTCTCGGGCACCCGCAAGCCCGCCGACGACTTCATCAACCCGATCATTCCCGGGTACCGCCAGGGCGCGCTCGGCGACGCCGCGAAGTACGACCCCGCGAAGGCCAAGGCGCTCTTCACCCAGGCCGGCGGCCTGCCCGGCAACACGCTGGAGATCGGCTACAACGCCGACGGCGGCCACAAGGAGTGGATCGAGGCCGTCGGCAACCAGCTCAAGGCGAACCTGGGGATCCAGGTCACCTTCAAGCCGTTCGAGAAGTTCGGCGCGATCCTCACCGCGCTGGGCGAGCACAAGTACTCCGGCGCCTTCCGGATGGCCTGGTCGATGGACTACCCGTCGATCGAGAACTACCTGCGGCCGATCTTCTCCAAGGTCGCCATCGACAACGGGTCCAACTACGGCGGCTACGTCAACGAGGAGTTCGAGGCCCTGCTGTCCAAGGCGGACGCGGCCAAGACCGACGCCGAGGGCATCAAGCTCTACCAGCAGGCCGACGACATCCTGGTCAAGGACCTGCCGTACATCCCGGTCTACACCTACATGTCCTCCGCGGCGTACACCAAGACCGTCAAGAACGTGAACGTCAACGCCCAGGGACAGATGGACCTGGCCAACGTCGAACTGGCCTGACCGACATCCAGCTGACCGGCACGCCGGGACGGGTGGCGCGGGCAACCCCCGTGCCGCCCGTCACGGGCCTGCCCCGAACCACGAGGAGGCCGCATGGGCCGCTATGTGGTCCGCCGGATCATCCAGGCCATACCTGTGATCCTCGGCGCGACGTTCCTGATCTACGCACTGGTCTTCCTGCTGCCTGGCGACCCCATCACGGCACTGGCCGGTGAGAAACGGCAGGACCCTGCCGTCGTCGCGGTCCTGCGGGACCGCTACCACCTGGACGACCCGTTCTTCATCCAGTACTGGGACTACCTGGTCGGCCTGTTCAAGGGCGACTTCGGGGAGGACTACCGCGGCAACGAGGTCGTGGACGTCATGAAGACGGCGTTCCCGTACACCATCAACCTGGCGGTGACCGCGCTGGTCATCGAGATGGTGGTGGGTGTCACCGCGGGTGTGATCGCCGCCCTGCGCCGCGGCAGGTTCATCGACAACGTGGTGCTGATCTCGACCCTGATGGTCATCTCGATCCCGGTCTTCGTGATCGGCTTCGTGCTGCAACTGGTGCTCGGGGTGAAGCTCAACACCGATTACGGCATCGACTTCTTCCCGGTCTCGTTCAACGAGGACGCCGGCTTCCGGTCCTATCTGCTACCGGCCTACGTCCTCGCCTCCACCTCGCTGGCGTACATCGCGCGGCTCACCCGGACCAGCCTGATCGAGGTGATGCGGGCGGACTACGTCCGCACGGCGGTCGCCAAGGGCCTCAGCCCGCTGCGGGTGGTCGTCCGGCACGGCCTGCGCAACGCGCTGATCCCGATCGTCACCTTCCTGGGCATGGACCTCGGCGGGCTGATGGGCGGCGCGGTCATCACCGAGGGCATCTTCAACATCCCCGGAGTCGGACACCAGCTCTTCCAGTCCGTCTACCTGCGCGAACGCACCATCGTGGTGGGCATCGTGAGCGCCCTGGTGCTCGTCTACCTGTTCGCCAACCTGGTGGTCGACCTGCTGTACGCCGTTCTGGACCCGAGGATCCGCTATGAGTGAGCCGACGAAGAGCGAGGACACCAAGGTGGCGATCCCCGAGCAGCCCGGCTCCGCGGCGCCCGGGACCGCGGTGCTCACCAAGGACGCCGAGGCCGGCCGGACCGGCAACGAGCGGGTGGCCAGCCTCTGGACCGACGCCTGGTACGACCTGCGGCGCAATCCGCTGTTCCTGATCGGCGGGTTCCTGGCGCTGTTCATGGTGGCGCTCGCCGTCGCCCCGAGCCTGTTCACCGACGGGGACCCGACCTCGGCGGGGTTCTGCAACCTGTCCGACTCGCTGAAGCGGCCCAGCGCCGACCACTGGTTCGGCTTCGATGTCCAGGGCTGCGACATCTACACCCGCACCGTCTGGGGCGCCCGCAACTCGATCATCGTCGGCATCCTGACCACCTCGCTGGTGGTCGCCGTCGGCGGCACGCTGGGCCTCTGGGCCGGCTGGATCGGCGGGATCTGGGACAGCCTGCTCTCCCGGGTCACCGAGATCTTCTTCGCCATCCCGCTGCTGCTCGGCGGCATGCTGATCATGTCCACCTGGGGCAAGGGCAACGCCTGGACCGTCTCCGCGGTGATGGCCGTCCTCGGCTGGCCGCAGATCTACCGGCTGATGCGCTCGGCGGTGCTCTCCAACAAGCACAACGACTACGTGGTCGCGGCCAAGGCGCTCGGCGCCGGCACCGGGCGGATCGTCTCCCGGCACATCCTGCCGAACGCGGTCGCCCCGGTGATCGTGGTCTCGACCATCAACCTGGGCGTCTACATCGGTGCCGAGGCCGCGCTCTCGTACCTCGGCATCGGCATCCAGTCCCCGGCGATCTCCTGGGGCCTGATGATCAGCGACGCGCAGTCCCGCTTCCTGACCGCGCCGCACGTGCTGCTCTTCCCGGCCGCGGTGCTGAGCATCACCGTGCTGGCGTTCATCATGCTCGGCGACGCGGTACGCGACGCCCTCGACCCGAAGCTGCGCTGAGGAGGGCCGCGGACGATGAGTGACACGACGAAGCTGTCGAAGCAGTCGAAGGACGGCACCCCGCGCCGGGACGCCGTGGAGGTGATCGGCGGCGGCCGGGAGAACCTGGTGCCCGGAACGCCGCTCCTGGAGGTCGACGACCTGCACATCGAGTTCCACACCCGGGACGGCGTGGCCAAGGCCGTCAACGGCGTGAGCTACTCGGTGTCGGCCGGGGAGACCCTGGCGGTGCTGGGGGAGTCCGGCTCGGGCAAGTCGGTGACCGCGCAGGCGATCATGGGCATCCTGGACATGCCCCCGGGGAAGATCACCGCCGGCTCGATCCGGTTCCGGGGCGAGGACCTGCTCACCATGAGCCCCAAGGCCCGGCGGGCGGTCCGCGGCCGGAAAATCGCGATGATCTTCCAGGACGCGCTCTCCTCGCTGAACCCGGTGCTGAGCGTGGGCTACCAGCTGGGCGAGATGTTCCGGGTGCACCAGGGGGCCTCCCGCAAGGAGGCCAAGGAGCGGGCCGTCGAGCTGATGGAGCGGGTGCGCATCCCCGCCGCCAGGCAGCGCGTCGGCGACTACCCGCACCAGTTCTCCGGCGGCATGCGCCAGCGCATCATGATCGCGATGGCGCTGGCCCTGGAGCCGGACCTGATCATCGCGGACGAACCGACCACCGCCCTGGACGTCACGGTCCAGGCCCAGGTGATGGACCTGCTGGCCGAGCTGCAGGGCGAGTTCAACATGGGCCTGATCCTGATCACCCACGACCTCGGCGTGGTCGCCGACGTCGCGGACAAGATCGCCGTGATGTACGCGGGCCGGATCGTCGAGACCGCCCCCGTGCACGAGCTGTACGCGCGGCCGGCCCACCCCTACACCAAGGGCCTGCTCCGGTCGATTCCCCGGCTGGACCAGAAGGGCCAGAACCTCTACGCCATCCAGGGCCTGCCGCCGAGCCTGCTGCGGATCCCCGAGGGCTGCGCGTTCAACCCGCGCTGCGACCGGGCGGCGGACCGCTGCCGCGGCGAACTCCCGCGGCTGGTGCCGGTGCTGGACTCCGACGGGGCCGATCTGCCGGGCCGCCGCAGCGCCTGCCACTTCTGGAAGGAGACCCTCCATGGCTGAGCCCATCCTGGAGGTCAGGGACCTGGTCAAGTACTACCCGCTGACCCAGGGCATCGTCTTCAAGAAGCAGGTCGGCGCCGTGAAGGCGGTCGACGGCATCTCCTTCGAGCTGAGGAAGGGCGAGACGCTCGGCATCGTCGGCGAGTCCGGCTGTGGCAAGTCCACGCTGGCCAAGGTCCTGATGAACCTGGAGCGGGCCACCTCCGGCCAGGTGCTGTTCAAGGGCCAGGACATCACCCGGCTCTCCGGCGCCGGGCTGAAGGCGGTGCGCCGCAACATCCAGATGGTCTTCCAGGACCCGTACACCTCGCTCAACCCGCGGATGACGGTCGGCGACATCATCGGCGAGCCCTTCGAGATCCACCCGGAGGTGGCGCCGAAGGGCGACCGCCGCAAGGCCGTCCAGGACCTCCTGGACGTCGTCGGCCTGAACCCGGAGTACATCAACCGGTACCCGCACCAGTTCTCCGGCGGCCAGCGCCAGCGCATCGGCATCGCCCGGGGGCTGGCGCTCAAGCCGGAGCTGATCATCTGCGACGAGCCGGTCTCCGCCCTGGACGTCTCCGTCCAGGCGCAGGTGATCAACCTGCTGGAGCAGCTGCAGAGCGAGTTCGAACTCTCGTACATGTTCATCGCGCACGACCTCTCGATCGTCCGGCACATCTCCGACCGGGTCGGCGTGATGTACCTCGGCAAGATGGTCGAGATCGGCACGGAGGACGAGATCTACTCGCACCCGACCCACCCGTACACCCAGGCGCTGCTCTCCGCGGTGCCGGTGCCGGACCCGACCGGGCGGGAGCAGCGCGAGCGCATCCTGCTCACCGGCGACCTGCCGTCCCCGGCCAACCCGCCGTCCGGCTGCCGGTTCCGCACCCGCTGCTGGAAGGCGGAGGAGCGCTGCGCCACGGAGGTCCCGCTGCTGGCGGTGCCCGGCACGCTCAGCGGTCCGGCGGCGCACGACTCGGCGTGCCACTTCGCCGAGGTCCGGGACGTGATCGGCGCGGGCTGAACCGGTCGGCGGGCCGGGCCCCGGGGCGTGCTCCCCGGGGCCCGGCCCGCCCGGCCGTTCACCGCTGGAAGGCGACGTTCTCCCAGACGATGTCGGACAGGCCCTGCGCGCCGATGTTGGCCAGGTCGGCGCGGGCGCCGTACAGCTGCGGGCGCTGGTAGAGCGGCAGCACCCCGGCCACCTTCCACAGCTCGCCGTCGGCCTGGTTGATGGCCTCGAAGGCGGTGGCCGCGTCGGTCGCGGCGGCGGCCCGGTCGAGGGCGGCGTCGACGGTGGCGCTGCCGGCCAGGGAGTGGTTCGTGCCGCCGTTCTGGACGAAGTTGGCCCGGTTGCCGCTGGCGGGGAAGGGCGTGCCGAGCAGCGAGTAGGCGGCGATGTCGAAGTCGTGGCGGTTGACGTACTTGTCGAAGTACTCGTTGGCGGCGGCGGTCACCGTGGTGACCTTGACGCCGACATCCTTGAGCATCCGGGTGGTCACGGCGGCCTCGTTCTGGGCCTGGGTGACCCCGGCCGGGATCACCATCCGCAGGTTCAGCTCCCGGCCGTCCTTCTTGCGGACGTCACCGTCGAGCTTCCAGCCCGCCGTCTCCAGCTTGCGGACGGCGCCGGCCGGGTCGAACCGGCTCAGGCCGAGCGAGTTGTCCCGGTAGGCGTTCTGGTTGGCCACCAGCAGGTGGTTGTTGAGGGTGACGGTGGGCCAGTCCAGGCCGCTGAGGTCGGAGCGGGTGATGGCGTCCCGGTTGATCGCCTGGAACAGGGCCTGCCGGACGGCCGGGTCGGTCAGCAGGGGGCTGCGGCTGTTCAGCGTGAACTGGCGGAAGTCGGGCCCGCCGGCGCGGCGCACGGTGGCGCCCTTGGTGCTCCTGATGAGCTGGTAGCCGGCCACGTCGGGGCCGTTGTTGAAGAAGTCGATCTCACCCTTGGCGAAGGCGGCGGCCATCGTGTTGGGCACCATGGCACGGAAGACGATCCGGTCCAGCAGCGGCTTCTCGCCCCACCACCCGGGGTCGGCGACCAGGGTGACGGTCTGCGCGGCCCGGTCCAGCTTCTCCACCTTGAACGGGCCCGCGGTGACCGGTATCGCGTCCAGGTAGGCGGAGTTGAACAGGTCCGCGGTGGCGATCCGGCTCGCGGGCAGCAGCGGGGCGTTGGCGGCGCCGTTGAACATCGACTGCCACTCGGAGAACGGCTTGTCGAAGGTCATCACGGCCTGGAAGTCGTCCCGGCCCCGCTCGACCGACGAGACCAGCTCGAAACCGGTGCTGCTGGAGGCCTTGAAGGCGGGGTCCTTCCCGTTCAGGGCGTGCCAGTTGGCCGCGATGTCGCGCCAGGTGAGCGGGGTGCCGTCGGACCACCTCGCCTTCGGGTTGAGCGTCCAGGTGACGACCTGGTGGCCGTCCCGGAGCTCGGACCGGGCGTCCTGGAGGTAGGCCGGGTTGATGCTCTGGGTGCCGGCCGCGTCGGAGCGGAAGAAGGTCGGCAGCAGCGGCTTGGTGACGGTGACCGTGGAGGACTCGCTGCCGTCGGTGTGGATCGGCGACCACTGGGTGGAGTACTGCGCGACCGCGACCCGCAGGGTGCCGCCCGGGCGGAGCTCGGCACGGTCGTGCGGATTGATGTCGACCGCGGTGAGCTTGGGCGATTCGAGCGGGGTCGGGGCGGCCTGGGCGCCGCCGGTGCCGGAGCCGCAGGCGCAGAGGGTCAGCGAGAGCGAGACGGCGGTGAGGCCGGCGAGCAGGGCCGTGCGGTGCGAGGTGAGGCGGCCCATGATGCTGCTCCCGGTGCGGATGTGAAGGATGTGACGGAGGGTACGGCGTCACATCTTGGTGACCGGGGTGGTGAGTTGTCGAGGGGCGGGCCCGGATCCGGGCCTGGAGATCTCCGGCGCCGCCCGCTCCGGCCCGAACCTCACCGGGGCCCGCTTCAAGCTGACCCACGTCGAGTCGGACCGCGAGGTGGTCTACCC
>NZ_JBEXYD010000061.1:0-44938 GCF_040630735.1 Kitasatospora sp. NPDC005748 | reverse complement strand
ACCGTCACCGGCCTGCCGGTCGAGAACGAGTGGTGCGACCCGGCCTACTGGGTGGACCATGTGTCCCGCACGGTCCGCTTCGCGGACGCGGTCGAGGCGGCGGGTGGGGGCGCCTGGGTCGAACTCGGCCCGGACGGTGTGCTCTCCGCCCTCGTCGACGCCGGCGCGCCCGCGCTGCGCGGGGACCGGCCGGAGGGCCGCCAGGCGGTGACGGCCCTCGCGCACGCCTTCGTCCACGGTGCGGACGTCGACTGGCCGGTGCTGTTCGCGGGTCATGACCCGCGTCTGGTCGAGCTGCCGACCTACGCCTTCGAGCGCGAGCGCTACTGGCTGGAGCCCGTCGCGGGTGACGTCGCCTCCGCCGGACTCACCGACGCGGCCCATCCGCTGCTCGCCGCGGTCGTCGAACTCCCGGACGGCGGGACGGTGCTGACCGGGCGGATCTCCCTCGCCACGCACCCCTGGCTGGCCGGCCACGCGGTCCTGGGTTCGGTCCTGCTGCCGGGCTCGGCCTTCGTCGAGCTGGTGCTGGCGGCCGGGCGGCGCGTCGGGTGCCCGAGGCTGGAGGAGCTGGTGCTGTCCGCTCCGCTGGTGCTGCCGCGCTCGGGGGCCGTCCAGCTCCAGGTCGTGGTGGAGGCTCCGGACGGTTCGGGCAGCCGGGCCGTGGCGGTGTACTCGCGGCCGGCCGCCGACGACGCCGATCCCGAGTGGACCCAGCACGTGACGGGTTCGGTGGGTGCGGCCGAGGCGGAGCCCGGCGCGGGGGCCGACCAGCCGGCCGGCGATGCCGTCGAGCGCGATCTGACCGGCCTGTACGAGGAGTTGGCCGATCGGGGCTATGCCTATGGCCCGGTGTTCCAGGGCCTGCGACGGCTCTGGAAGGCGGGTGACGAGGTCGTCGCGGAGATCGAGCTGCCCTCGGGCGCGCCTGGCGCGACCGGCGACTACGTCCTCCACCCGGCCCTGCTGGACGCGGTGGTGCACCCGTTGCTGCCGGGGGTGGTGGACGACGAGCGGGCGGCCGGGCTGCCGTTCGCCTGGAGCGGGGTGAGCGTGTTCGCGCCGGGGACGTCGCGGCTGCGGGTGCGGATCGTGCCGGTCGGTCCGGACACGGTGTCGTTGCACATGGCGGACGACGGCGGTCGGACGGTCGCCAGGATCGACTCCCTGGCGTGGCGGGAGGTGACCGCGGATGCCGTTCGGTCCGCCGGTCACGACGCGCTGTTCGAGGTGGTGTGGCAGCCGGTCGAGCCGGTGTCGGCGGCAGGCCCGGCGGAGTCCACCGCGACGTGGGCGGTGCTCGGCGCGCCGAGCGACGAACTCCCGCTCCACTACGCCGATGTGGCCGCGCTCGGTGCCGCGCTCGACGCGGGGGCGCCGCTGCCGCCGGTCGTGCTGGCCCGGCTGGCCGCCGGTGACCCGGCCGACCCGGCCACCACGGTGGGTGACGCGCTGGAGCTGGTCCAGGCCTGGTTGGCGGACACGCGGCTGACCGGGGCCCGGCTGGTGGTCGTCACCACCGGCGCCACCGACGCCACTGCCGTCGACCTGGCCGGAGCCGCGGCCTGGGGCCTGCTGAAGTCGGCGCAGACCGAGCACCCCGACCGGCTGGTGCTGGTCGACGTCGACGACCTGGACGCGGCCTGGCCGCTGCTGCCGGGCGCGGTGGCCTCCGGCGAGCCGCAACTGGCCCTGCGGGCAGGCACCGTACTGGTCCCCAGGGTGGCCCGGCCGTCGGCCGGGGGTGACGCCCCGGTGGCGTTCCCGGCCACGGGGACGACGCTGATCACCGGTGGTACCGGTGTGCTGGGCGGGATGTTCGCCCGCCACCTGGTGCGCGCCCACGGCGTCCGCCGGCTGCTGCTGGCCGGCCGCCGGGGCCCGGACGGACCGGGCGTCGCCGAACTCGTCCGGGAGCTGGAGGAGTCGGGCGCCGAGGTCGAGGTGGCGGCCTGTGACGTGACCGACCGGGCGGCGCTGGCCGCGCTGCTGGCCGCCGTCCCCGCCGAGCACCCGCTGACCGCCGTCCTGCACCTGGCCGGGGTGGCCGACGACGGCGTCATCGACTCGCTGACCCGCCGCCGGGTCGCCGACGTGCTCGCGCCCAAGGCGGACACCGCCTGGCACCTGCACGAGCTGACCCTCGGCCTGGACCTGTCGGCGTTCGTCGTGTTCTCCTCGGTCGCCGCCACCTTCGGGGCGCCCGGACAGGGCAACTACGCTGCCGCCAACGGTTATCTGGACGCCCTGGCGCTGCACCGCCGGGCCCGGGGCCTCCCGGCGGTGGCCCTGTCCTGGGGCCTGTGGGCACGGGAGAGCGGCATCACCGGCCGTCTTGGCGCGGCGGACCTGCGCCGGCTCGCCCGGGCCGGGATCATCGCGCTGGACGACGCCACCGGCCTCGACCTGTTCGACGCGGCGCTCGCGGCGGGGCGGCCGTGGCTGCTGCCGATGCGGCTGGACGCCAAGGCCCTGCGGGCCCAGGGCGAGGCGATGCCCGCGGTGCTGCGCGGCCTGGTCGGCCGGCCCCGGCGGGCCGGCGCGGCGGCCGGGGCGCCCGAGGAGACCCTGGTGGACCGGCTGGCGCGCACCGCGCCGGAGGACCGGGACGGGCTGATCGACGAGGTGGTGTGCCGCGAGATCGCGGTCGTCCTCGGCCACGCCGGGGCCGACGGGATCGACCGCGACCGGACCTTCGCGGAGCTGGGTTTCGACTCGCTGACCGCGGTGGACCTGCGCAACCGGCTGACCGCCCTGGCGGGGCGGCGCCTGCCGGCCACGCTGGCCTTCGACTACCCGACGCCGACCGCGCTGGTGGGCTATCTGCGCACCGAACTGCGGGCGCGGGTGCCGGAGGCCGGCCACCCGGTGCTGGACCGGCTGGAGGCGCTGGAGGCCACCACGGGCACGACCGGGCTCGACCCGGCCACCCGGGAGCAGGCGGTGGAGCGGCTGCGCGCGCTGCTCTCCCATTGGACGGCCGACACCGAGGCGGCCCAGGTCACCGAAAGGCTGGCCGACGCCTCCGCCGACGAGGTCTACGACTTTGTCACCAGGGAACTCGGGATCTCCCTCAGCTGAGCACGTCTGTACGCGACACCGATCGGGGCGGAAGAGATGGCGAACGACGAGAAGTTGCTGAACTACCTGAAGCAGGTCTCCGCGGACCTCTACCAGGCCCGGCATCAGCTGCGGGAGTTCGAGGAGCGGGACCAGGAGCCCATCGCGATCGTCGGGATGGGGTGCCGGTTCCCCGGTGGGGTGGCCTCGCCGGAGGACCTCTGGCGGCTGCTGGCCGACGGCGGTGACGCGATCACCCCGTTCCCCACCAACCGGGGCTGGCCGACCGACCTGTTCGACCCGGACCCGGACCGCACCGGCAAGACGTACAGCACGGACGGCGGATTCCTGCACGGTGCCGGGGAGTTCGACGCCGAGTTCTTCGGGATGAGCCCGCGGGAGGCGATGGGCGTCGACGCCCAGCAGCGGCTGCTGCTGGAGACCGCCTGGGAGACGCTCGAACGGGCCGGGATCGACCCGACCTCCGTCCGGGACCAGCCGCTCGGGGTCTTCACCGGGGTGATGTACGCGGACTACGGGGCCCGCTTCCTGACCGCGCCGGAGGGCTTCGAGGGTTATCTCGGGCACGGCAGCGCGGCGAGCATCGCCTCCGGGCGGATCGCCTACAACCTGGGTCTGACCGGCCCCGCGATCACGGTGGACACCGCCTGCTCGTCGTCGCTGGTGGCGCTGCACCTGGCGATCCGGGCGCTGCGGGCGGGCGAGTGCTCGATGGCCCTGGCCGGCGGCGTCACCGTGATGTCCTCCCCGGCGGTCTTCGTCGAGTTCTCCCGCCAGCGCGGGCTCTCCTCCGACGGCCGCTGCAAGTCCTTCTCGGCCGCCGCGGACGGCGTCGGCTGGTCCGAGGGCGTCGGCCTGCTGCTGGTCGAGCGGCTGTCGGACGCCCGGCGCAACGGGCACCAGGTGCTCGCGGTGGTACGCGGCTCGGCCGTGAACCAGGACGGCGCGTCCAACGGTCTCACCGCGCCGAACGGCCCCGCCCAGCAGCGGGTGATCCGGCAGGCGCTGGCGAACGCCGGGCTGACCCCGGCCGATGTCGACGTCGTCGAGGCGCACGGCACCGGTACCCGGCTCGGTGACCCGATCGAGGCGGAGGCCCTGCTGGCCACCTACGGGCGCGAGCGCGCCGGGGACCGGCCGCTCTACCTCGGGTCGGTGAAGTCCAACATCGGGCACACCCAGGCCGCCGCCGGCGTCGCCGGCATCATCAAGCTGGTCATGGCCCTGCGCAACGGCGTCCTGCCCCGCACCCTGCACGTGGACGCCCCCTCCCCGCACATCGAGTGGGAGACCGGGGCCGTCCGGCTGCTCGACCGCGAGCAGGCCTGGGCGCCGGGGGACCGGCTCCGGCGGGGCGCCGTGTCCTCGTTCGGCATCAGCGGCACCAACGCGCACGTCGTGCTGGAGGAGGCACCCGAGGACGCGCCGGTGGCGGCCGAGGAGCCGGCCGCCGGGCCGGACCGGATGCCGGCCGTGCTGCCCTGGGTCCTCTCCGCCCGCAGCGCCGCCGCCCTGCGGGCACAGGCGGCCCGGCTGGCCGCCTGGCCCGCGCCCGACCTCGCCGACGCGGGCCGGTCGCTGCTCGCCACGCGCGCCGCGTTCGAGCACCGGGCGGTCGTGCTCGGGGCCGACCACGCGGAGCTGGTGGCCGGGCTCACCGCGGTGGCCGAGGACTCCGCCGGAGCGGTCGTGGGTACCGCCGGCGCGCCCGGCGGCACCGTCTTCGTCTTCCCCGGCCAGGGCTCGCAGTGGCTCGGCATGGCCGCCGAACTGCTCGACGGTTCACCGGCGTTCGCCGCCGCGATGGCCGAGTGCGACGAGGTGATCGGCGAGCTGACCGGCTGGTCCGTGCTCGACCTGCTGGCCGAGACCGAGGACGAGTCCGCCCTGGCGCGCGTCGACGTGGTCCAGCCCGCCCTGTTCGCGGTCATGGTGTCGCTGGCGGCGGCCTGGCGGGCGATCGGGGTGGCCCCGGCCGCGGTGATCGGGCACTCGCAGGGCGAGATCGCGGCCGCCTGCGTCGCCGGCGCGCTGTCCCTGCGCGACGCGGCCCGCGTGGTGGTGCTGCGCAGCCGCGCGCTGACCGAACTGGCCGGCCTCGGCGGCATGGCGTCCGTCCCGCTGCCCCTCGCCGAGGTCGAGGAGCGGATCGCCGGGTACGGCGGGGCGCTCTCGGTGGCGGCCGTCAACGGCCCCCGGACGGTGGTCGTCTCCGGCTCCGCCGCCGAACTCGACGACCTGCTCGCCGTACTGACCGCCGAGGACGTCCGGGCCCGCCGCATCCCGGTGGACTACGCCTCGCACTCCGCGCACGTCGAGGGCATCCGGGACCGGCTGCTGGCCGAACTCGGCGACCTCGCACCGCGTTCCGCCGACACTCCGCTCTGGTCCACGGTGACCGGCGAGTGGCTGGACACCGCGGAGATGGACGCCCACTACTGGTACGAGAACCTGCGCCGCACGGTGCGCTTCGCCGACGGCACGGCAGCCCTGCTGGACTCCGGGCACCACGCCTTCGTGGAGCTCAGCCCGCACCCGGTGCTCACCATGGGCATCGGGGAGACGGCCGAGGAGCGCGGCGCCGAGCACGCCGTCGTGGTCGGCTCGCTGCGCCGCCACCACGGCGGCCTGCACCAGCTGCTGACCAACGCGGCCGCACTCCACGTGCGGGGCGTGCCGGTCGACTGGACGGCCCTGCTCGGCGGCCCGCGCCGACCGGTCGAGCTGCCCACCTACGCGTTCCAGCACACCGACTACTGGCTCCGCTCCGACGGCTCGGTGGGCGACGTCACGGCCGCCGGCCTCGGGCTCGCGGGCCACCCGCTGCTCGGCGCCTCGGTCGAACTGGCGGGCGGCGGCGTCGTCCTGACCGGCCGGCTCTCGCTGAGCAGCCACCCGTGGCTCGCCGACCACGCGGTGCTGGACACCGTGCTGCTGCCCGGTACCGGGCTGGTCGAGCTCGTCACCACGGCCGGCGACCGGGTCGGCTGCGGCCGGATCGAGGACCTCACGCTGACCGCACCGCTGCTGCTGCCCGCCCAGGGCGCCGTCCAGATCCAGGTCGTCATCGGCCCGGCCGACGAGTACGGCCAGCGCGAGGCGTCCGTGCACTCGCGGCCCGAACCGGCCGACGGGGCGGAGCCGGTCTGGACCGGCCACGCCACCGGGGTGGTCGCCCCCGGCGCCGGGGCACCCGCCGAGGTGGGCGCCTGGCCGCCGCCCGGCGCGGTCGAGGTGGACCTCGACGGCGTCTACGCCCGGCTGGCCGGGCTCGGCCACGGCTACGGACCGCAGTTCCAGGGCCTGCGCCGGGTGTGGCGGCGCGACGGCGAGCTGTTCGCCGAGACCGCGCTCAGCCCGGAACAGACCGCCGAGGCGGGCCGGTTCGTGCTCCACCCCGCCCTGTTCGACGCCGCCCTGCACCCGCTGCTGCGCGGTGTCGTCGACGACGGCCGGCACGGCGGCCTGCCGTTCGCGTGGAGCGGCGTCGAGGTGCACGCCTCCGGCGCCACCCGGCTCAGGGTCCGGCTCACCCCGACGGGGCCCGACTCCGTCGCGCTGGCCCTCGCCGACGCCGACGGCGCGCCCGTCGCCACCGTCGCCACGCTGACCTGGCGCGAGGTCGACCCGGCGGCGCTGCGCGGCGCGACCCGCGACCACGACGCGCTGTTCCGGATCGACTGGCGTCCGGCCACCGCCACCCGGCCGGCGCCCGAGCGGCCGGTCCTGCTGGCCGGCGCGGACCTGGCCGGGGCCTTCCCCACCGCCCCCGGGCACCCGGACCTGGCCGCGCTGCGCCGGGCACTGGACGACGGCGCACCCGTGCCCGAGCTGGTCCTGACCGGCCTCGCGCCGGGTACCGGCGACCCGCTCGCGGACACCCACACCGCCGTCACCGGGACGGCCGCCCTGCTCACCGACTGGCTGTCCGACGAGCGGCTGGCCGCTACCCGGCTCGCCGTGGTCACCCGGGGGGCCGTCGACGGCACCGACCTGGCGTCCGCGAGCGTCCGCGGCCTGGTGCGGGCCGCCGCCACCGAGCACCCCGGGCGCTTCCTGCTCGTCGACTCGGCCGACGGCTCCGCGCCGGGCGGCGAAACGGCCCAGGCGCCCTCCGACGCCTGGGCGGCGGCCCTGGCCGTCGACGAGCCGGAGGTCCTGCTCCGCGACGGCGCCGTCCTGGTGCCCCGCCTGGCCCGCCTGCCCGCCGCCGACAACGCCGCCGACTCCGCTACCGACTCCGCTACCGGCACCGGCACCGACTCCGTTACCGACACCGCCGGGGCCGGCCCGTTCGACCCCGACGGCACCGTGCTGGTCACCGGCGCCACCGGTGCCCTCGGCACCCGGCTCGCCCACCACCTGGTCCGCGAGCACGGGGTGCGGCACCTCCTGCTGGTCAGCCGCTCCGGCCCGGCCGCGCCCGGCGCCGCCGCCCTGCGGGACGAGCTGGCCGCGCTCGGCGCCGAGGCCACCGTGGCGGCCTGCGACGTCGGCGACCGGGCCGCGCTCGCCGCCCTGCTCGCCGCCGTCCCCGCCGACCGGCCGCTGCGCGCGGTCGTGCACACCGCCGGCGTCCTCGACGACGGGCTCGTCACCTCGCTCACGCCGGAGCGGTTCGCCGCCGTGCTGCGCCCGAAGGCCGACGCGGCCTGGCACCTGCACGAGCTCACCCGGGAGCTCGATCTCACCGCCTTCGTCCTCTACTCCTCGGCCGCCGCCACCTTCGGCGGCGCGGGCCAGGCCAACTACGCGGCGGCCAACGCCTTCCTCGACGCCCTGGCCGCCCACCGGGGCCGACTCGGCCTGCCGGCGACGACGCTCGCGTGGGGGCTCTGGGAGTCCGGCGGCGCGATGACCGGCGAACTGACCGGCACCGACCGCGAGCGGATCGCCCGGGCCGGTATGCGCCCGCTCGGCGACGCGGACGGCCTCGCCCTGTTCGACACGGTGCTGCGGGAGCGCCGCGGCTGGGCGCTGCCCACCCGGCTCGACCTGGCCGCCCTGCGCGGCCTCGGCAGCCAACTCCCGCCCCTGCTCAGCGGACTGGTCCGGCCCACCGCGCGCCGCGGCACCGCCGGAACGGGCGAGAGCGCCTCCGCCCTGGCCGGCCGGCTGGCCGGGCTCGCTCCCGCCGACCGCACCCGGGCCCTGGCCGATCTCGTCCGCACCCAGGTCGCCGAGGTGCTCGGGCACCGCGACGGGTCGGCCATCGAGGCGGACCGGCCGTTCACCGAGCTGGGCTTCGACTCGCTGACCGCCGTCGAACTGCGCAACCGGCTCAGGAACGCGACCGGCCTGAAGCCCTCCGCCACCCTCGTCTTCGACTACCCGAGCGTGGCCGCGCTCACCGCCCACCTCGACGCCGAACTCGGCGGCGCGGCGGCGGCCGGCCCGGAGACCCTCCCGGTCCCGTCCGCGGCCTCGCCCGACGACGACGATCCGATCGTCATCGTCGGCATGGCCTGCCGCTACCCCGGCGGGGTCGACTCGCCGGAGGACCTGTGGCAGCTGGTCACCGACGGCGTGGACGCCATCCGGCCGTTCCCCGCCGAACGCGGCTGGAGCATCGAGGACCTGTACGACGCCGACCCGGACGCGCCCGGCAAGACCTACACGGTCGAGGGCGGCTTCCTGGACGACGTGGACCGGTTCGACGCCGGGTTCTTCGGGATCTCCCCGCGGGAGGCCCTCAGCATGGACCCGCAGCAGCGCCTGCTGCTGGAGACCACCTGGGAGGTCTTCGAGCACGCGGGCATCGACCCGCAGTCGCTGCGCGGCAGCCAGACCGGCGTCTTCGCCGGCATCAGCGGCCAGGACCACGCGGGGATCCTCGCCAAGGCCCCCGAGTTCGAGGGCTACCTGCTGACCGGCAGCGCGGGCGCGATCGCCTCCGGCCGGATCGCCTACACCTTCGGCTTCACCGGTCCGACGCTGACCGTCGACACCGCCTGCTCCTCCTCGCTGGTGGCCATCCACCTGGCGGCGCAGGCGCTGCGCAACGGCGAGTGCTCGATGGCGCTGGCGAGCGGTGTGATCGTGATGTCCACCCCGACCCTGTTCGTGGAGTTCTCACGGCAGCGGGTCGGCGCGCCGGACGGCCGCTGCAAGTCGTTCTCGGCGGCCGCCGACGGCGCGGGCTGGTCCGAGGGCGCCGGCGTGCTGCTGCTGGAGCGGCGCTCGGACGCCCGGCGGCTCGGCCACCGGGTCTGGGCGGTGCTGCGCGGCAGTGCGGTGAACCAGGACGGTGCGTCGAACGGGCTGACGGCGCCGAACGGTCCCTCGCAGGAGCGGGTGATCCGGCAGGCGTTGGCGAGTGCGGGGTTGTCGGCGGCGGACGTGGACGCGGTGGAGGCGCACGGGACGGGCACCCGGCTGGGTGACCCGATCGAGGCGCAGGCCCTGCTGGCGACGTACGGGCGCGACCGCGACGCGGACCGGCCGCTCTACCTCGGGTCGGTGAAGTCGAACATCGGCCACACCCAGCACGCGGCGGGGATGGCCGGCGTGATCAAGATGGCGCTGGCGATGCAGCACGGCGTCCTGCCCCGGACGCTCCACCTGGACGAGCCCAGCCCCTACGTCGACTGGTCGGCCGGGGCGGTGGAGTTGCTGGGCGAGGCCCGGGAGTGGTTCCCGGGTGACCGGCCGCGTCGCGCCGGTGTCTCCTCGTTCGGGATCAGTGGTACGAACGCGCATGTGATCCTCGAGGAGGGGGATCCGGCGGCGGTCGCGGTGGGCGGTGACCGGGCGGCGATGCCGGTGGTGCCGTGGGTGGTGTCGGCGCGCTCGGCGGAGGCGCTGGGCGGGCAGCTGGCCCGGGTGGCGGAGCTGGCCTCCTCGGGTGACGTCGATCCGGTGGACGTGGGCTTCTCGTTGGCGACGTCGCGGGCGGTGTTCGAGCACCGGGCGGTGCTGCTGGGCGCCGACGGCTCCGAACTCGTCGCGGCCGAGCCGGTGTTGTCCTCGCCGGGTGCGGTGCGGACCGGTGTGGGGTTCCTGTTCGCGGGCCAGGGTGGTCAGCGGGTGGGGATGGGGCGGGAGTTGTACGAGGTGTTCCCGGTGTTCCGGGAGGCGTTCGATGAGGTGTGTGCGGTGCTCGACGCGCCGGTGGCGGAGGTCGTCGCCTCGGGTGAGGGGCTGGGTCGCACCGGGTTGGCGCAGCCGGCGCTGTTCGCGCTGGAGGTGGCGCTGTTCCGGCTGCTGGCCTCCTGGGGTGTGGCTCCGCGTGTGCTGGTGGGGCATTCGGTGGGTGAGATCGCGGCGGCGCATGTGGCCGGGGTTCTGGATCTGGTGGACGCGGGTGCGTTGGTGTCGGCGCGGGCGAGGTTGATGGACGCGCTGCCCGCCGGTGGGGCGATGGTCGCGGTGGAGGCGGCCGAGGAGGAGGTTCTCCCGCTGCTCGCCGGGCTCGCGGAGGTGGGTGTCGCGGCGGTCAACTCGCGGACGTCGGTGGTGGTTTCGGGGGCGGAGGGCGCGGTTCGTGCGGTTGTCGAGGCGCTGCCGGGCCGCCGCACCAAGCGGCTCGATGTCAGCCACGCGTTCCACTCCCCGCTGATGGCCCCGATGCTGGAGGACTTCCGTGCGGTGGTGTCGGGTCTGGCCTTCCACTCGCCGCGTATTGCGGCGGTCTCGACCGTCACCGGCCTGCCCGTCGACGGTGAGTGGTGCGACCCGGCCTACTGGGTGGAGCACGTGTCCCGCACGGTCCGCTTCGCGGACGCGGTCGAGGCGGCGGGTGTGGGCGCCTGGGTCGAACTCGGCCCGGACGGTGTGCTCTCCGCCCTTGTCGAGGCTGCCGCGCCCGCGCTGCGCGGGGACCGGCCGGAGGCCCGCCAGGCGGTGACCGCTCTCGCGCACGCCTTCGTCCACGGTGCCGACGTCGACTGGCCCACCCTGTTCGCGGGGCATGCCCCGCGTCTGGTCGAGCTGCCGACGTACGCGTTCCAGCGCGACCGCTACTGGCTGGAGCCGGCGGCCGGGGGCGATGTGTCCTCGGCGGGGCTGTCCGACACCGGGCACCCGCTGCTCGCCGCCTCGGCCGAACTCCCGGACGGCGGAGCGCTGCTGACCGGGCGGATCTCCCTCGCCACCCACCCCTGGCTGGCCGACCACGCGATCGACGGGGTGGTCGTGCTCCCCGGTTCGCTGCTGCTCGACCTGGTGATCGCCGCCGGTGACCGGGCAGGCGCGCCCCGGGTGGCGGAGGCGACGGCGACGGTGCCGCTCGCCCTGCCGGAGCAGGGCGCGATCCGGGTCCAGGTGGTCGTCGGGGCGGCGGACGGCGCCGGCCTGCGGTCGGTCGTCGTGCGGTCGTGCCCCGAGGCGGGCGACGGCGAGGAGTGGACCGTCCATCTGACGGCCGCCGTCGGTGCCGAGCGGGAGCCGGCCGGTCCGGTGGTCTGGCGGCCGGGCACGGAGCTCGCCGCCGACACGGTGGCGGAGCGGATCGCCGACCAGGGCATCGCGTACGGACCGGCGTTCCCGGGGCCGCGGCGGGTCTGGCAGGAGGGGGCCCGGGTGTGGGCCGAGGTCGAACTGGCCGAACCGGGGGCGTTCGTCCTGCACCCGGCGCTGTTCGACGCGGCGGTCCGGGCGTGGACCGCCGCCCGGGACGCGTCGGGGCCGCTGGTGCCGGTGTCCTGGACGGAGGTGCAGGTGCACGCCGCCGGGGCCACCGCCGTCCGGGCCGTGATCGGCCGCGCGGAGGCGACGGGGGCGACGGAGTCGGACCAGGACACGGACGCGGACACCGTCTCCGTGGTCCTGACGGACCACGACGGCGTGGTGGTCGCCTCGGCCGGTTCGGTGCGGCTCGCGCCGGCGCCGTCCGCCGGGCGGCGCGGCGAGCCGGACGCCCTGTTCCGGCTGGAGTGGCAGCCGGCCGCCACCGCGGCGCCGGTGGACCGTGCCGACTGGGCGGTCCTCGGCGACCGGCCCGGCGGCCCGGAGGGCATCCGCGCGTTCGCCGGCCTCGGTGCGCTGGCCGCCGAGGTCGACACCGGCACGGCAGTGCCGCCGGTGGTGCTGGTCCGGGTGGCGGCGCCCGCCGGGGACGTACCGGCCGCCACCCACACGGCGGTCCGGGAGGCGCTGGCGCTCGTCCAGGAGTGGCTGGCCGACGAGCGGTTCGCCGAGTCCCGGCTGGTGTTCGTCTGCGCCGGGGCGACCGACGGCGGCGATCCGGTGGCTGCCGCCGTCTGGGGGCTGGTCCGCTCCGCGCGGTCGGAGCACCCGGGCCGGTTCGGGCTGCTGGACGCGGACCTGGACCGGGCGGCGGACGCGGCCGCACTGGCCGCGGTCCCGCTCGGGGCGGAGACGGAGGTGGCCGTCCGGGACGGCGCGCCGCTGGTGCCCCGGCTGGCCCCGGTGGTCCGGGCGGTCCCGGCCGAACAGGCCCCGGACCGGGCGTTCCCGGCCCTGGACCCGGCGGGCACGGTGCTGGTCACCGGCGCCACCGGCGTGCTGGGCCGCCTGGTGGCCCGTCATCTGGTGACGGCCCACGGGGCCCGCCGACTGCTGCTGATCAGCCGGAGCGGTCCGCGGGCCGAGGGCGCCGAGGAGCTGCGGGCCGAGCTGACCGGGCTGGGGGCGGAGGTCGCCCTCACGGCCTGCGACGCCGCCGACCGTGACGCGCTGGCCGGGCTGCTGGCCGCGATCCCGGCGGCGCACCCGCTCACGGCCGTCGTCCACACGGCGGGTGTGCTGGACGACAGCCTGATCACGTCGATGACCGCCGAGCAGGCGGCCGGGGTGCTGCGCCCGAAGGTGGACGCGGCCTGGCACCTGCACGAGCTGACCCGCGGGCTGGACCTCTCGGCCTTCGTGCTCTACTCCTCGGCCAGCGGTGTGCTGGGCGGCGTCGGCCAGGCCAACTACGCGGCGGCCAACGCCTTCCTGGACGCGCTCGCCGCCCACCGGGCCGGGCTCGGCCTGCCCGCGACCTCGCTGGCGTGGGGCCTGTGGGCCGACGCCAGCGCGATGACCGGGCACCTCTCGGAGCTGGACCTGCGCCGGCTGGCCCGGGGCGGGCTGGTGCCGCTGACCGCGCGGGACGGCATGGCGCTGTTCGACGAGGCCGTCGGCACCGGTGAGCCGCTGCTGGCGGCGGTCCGCTGGGACGTGGGCGCGCTGCGTGCGCAGGGGTCGGCCCTGCCGTCGGTGCTGCACGGTCTGGTCCGGGGCCCGTCCGGCCGTCGGCAGGCCTCGGCCGGCCGCTCCGGGGCGCTGCTGGACCGGCTCGCCGCGGTCGGCGGGGCGGAGCGCGACCGGATCCTGCTGGACGCCGTGCGGGAGGCGATCGCGACCGTGCTCGGCCACGACGGCACCCAGCGCGTCCAGCCGGACCGGGTCCTCTCGGAGCTGGGGTTCGACTCGCTGACCGCGGTCGAACTGCGCAACCGGCTCGGCCTGCTGACCGGGCTGCGGCTGCCCACGGCGCTGGTCTTCGACCACCCGACGGCCGCGGCGATCGCCGCCCACCTGGCCGAGCGCCTGGTGCTGCCCGGTACGCGGGAGGACCACCCGGTGGCGAGCGTCGGCGAGGAGCTGGACCGGCTGGAGGCGGCGCTGGCCGCCACCTCGGTGACGGACCTGGACGGCCGGGCGGTCGCGACCAGGCTGGAGACGCTGCTCGCCCGGTGGCGGGACGCCATGGCCCGCCCCGAGGAGGCGGCGGATTCGGAGCGGATCGCCAGCGTCTCGGTGGACGAGCTCTTCGACATCATCGACGCCGAACTCGACCCCCAGTGACCGGACCAGTGACGGGACCGGTGACCGGACCAGTGACGGGACCGGTGACGGGACCGGTGACCGCTCCGGTGATCGGACCAACGGCCGAAGCGGTGACCGGACCAGTGACCGTCCCGGGCGCCGGGCCGGTCGCCGGCCCGGGGAACGACCCGCACACGACGCAGCACGGAAGGGAACGACAGGTGTCGGAGCAGGACAAGGTCGTCGAGTATCTGCGACGGGTGACCGCCGACCTCAAGCGGTCGCGCCAGCGGGTGCGCGAGCTGGAGGACCGCGAGCACGAGCCGATCGCGATCGTCGGCATGGCCTGCCGCTACCCCGGCGGGGTCCGGTCGCCGGAGGACCTCTGGCGGCTGGTGGAGGACGGGCGCGACGCGATGTCGGAGTTCCCGACCGACCGGGGCTGGCCGGCCGACCTCTACCACCCGGACCCGGACCACCCGGGCACCACCTATGCGCGGGCGGGCGGATTCCTCTACGGCGCACCGGAGTTCGACGCCGGGTTCTTCGACATCTCGCCGCGCGAGGCGCTCGCCATGGACCCCCAGCAGCGGCAGCTGCTGGAGACCGCGTGGACCGTCGCGGAGGGCGCCGGGATCGACCCGCTGACCCTGCGCGGCAGCGACACCGGGGTGTTCGTCGGGGCGATGTACCAGAACTACGCGCTGCGGCAGAGCACGGTGCCCGAGGAGGTGGCGGGTTACCTGATCAGCGGCAGCGCCGACAGCGTCGTCTCCGGCCGGATCTCCTACGCGATGGGGCTGGTGGGCCCGGCGGTCACCGTCGACACGGCGTGCTCCTCGTCGCTGGTGGCGATCCACCTGGCCGCCCGGGCCCTGCGGACCGGTGAGTGCTCGCTGGCCATGGCGGGCGGCGTGACGGTGATGTCGACGCCGACGCTGTTCATGGAGTTCTCCCGCCAGCGCGGGCTGTCCGCCGACGGCCGCTGCAAGTCGTTCGCGGCGGCCGCCGACGGGACGGGCTGGTCCGAGGGCGTCGGCCTGGTGCTGCTGGAGCGGCTGTCCGAGGCACGGCGCAACGGCCACCGGGTGCTCGCGGTGCTGCGCGGCAGCGCGGTGAACCAGGACGGCGCCAGCAACGGGCTGACCGCGCCGAACGGGCCGTCCCAGCGCCGGGTGATCCGCCGGGCCCTGGCCGACGCGCGGCTGACCACGCAGGACGTGGACGTGGTGGAGGCGCACGGCACCGGCACCCGGCTCGGCGACCCGATCGAGGCGGAGGCCCTGCTGGACACCTACGGCCGGGACCGCCCGGACGGCCCGCCGCTGTACCTGGGCTCGGTGAAGTCGAACATCGGGCACACCCAGGCCGCCGCCGGGGTCGCCGGGGTGATCAAGGCGGTCATGGCGATGCGGCACGGGGTGCTGCCCCGGACGCTGCACGTGGACGCGCCGTCCCCGCACGTGGACTGGGCCTCCGGCGCGGTGTCGCTGCTGGCCGAGCCGGTGGCGTGGCCGGAGACCGGGCGGCCGCGCCGGGCGGCGGTGTCGGCGTTCGGGATCAGCGGCACCAACGCGCACCTGGTGCTGGAGCAGGCCCCGGCGGTCGAGGAGCCGACCGGGGAACCGACCGAGGAGCCGGCCGACGGGGCGGTGGCGCGCGGCACGCTGCCGTGGGTGGTGTCCGGGCGCGGTCCCGAGGCGCTGCGCACCCAGGCGGCCCGGCTCGCCGACTTCCTGACCGCCGGGTCCGCCCCCGGATCCGCGCCCGGACCGGTCGACGTCGCGTGGTCGCTGGCCACCACCCGCCCGGCGCTGGAGGACCGGGCCGTGGTGCTGGGCGACAGCCCGCAGGAGTTGCTCGACGGCCTGCGGGCCGTCGCGGCCGGCACGGCCCACCCCGCCGTCGTGCGGGCCGAGGGCGCGGCCGGGACGGGCCGCGGCGTGGCGTTCCTGTTCACCGGCCAGGGCGCCCAGCGGGCCGGGATGGGCACCGGGGCGGCCGAGGCGTTCCCGGTGTTCGCGGCGGCGCTCGACGAGGTGTGCGCCGCGTTCGACCCGCTGCTGGGCGTCCCGCTGCGGGAGGCGATGGCCACCGGGGTCGCCGCCGACGGCCGGTCGCTGGACCGGACCGATCTGGCCCAGCCCGCGCTGTTCGCCCTCCAGGTCGCGCTGGTCCGGCTCGCGCGGTCGTGGGGCATCCGGCCGGCGGCCGTGGCCGGCCACTCGATCGGCGAGCTGACGGCCGCGTACGTCGCGGGCGTCTGGTCGCTCCCCGACGCCTGCGCGGTGGTGGCGGCCCGCGGCCGGCTGATGCAGGCGCTGCCGACCGGTGGCGCGATGCTCGCGGTGCAGGCCGAGCCGGACCGGGTGCTCGGCTGGGTGGCCGAGCAGGAGGCCCGGACCCCGGGGCAGCTGGCGGTCGCCGCGGTCAACGGCCCGACGTCGGTGGTGGTCTCCGGCCGGGCGGACGCGGTCGAGGGGGTCGGCCGGGTGGCCCGCGCGGCGGGCTGCCGGGTCAAGGCGCTCACGGTGAGCCATGCCTTCCACTCGCCGCTGATGCGGCCGATGCTCGACGCGTTCGGCGAGGTGCTGGCGGGGGTGACCACCCGCTCGCCCGAGCTGCCCGGGGTCGCCGCGGTGACCGGCCGGTGGAGTGACGGGGCGTCCTGGGGCTCGGCGGCCTACTGGGTGGACCAGGTCTGCGCGCCGGTGCGCTTCGCGGACGTGACGGCCACCCTGCTCGCGGACGGGTTCGACACCTGCCTGGAGGCCGGCCCGGACGGGGTGCTGTCGGCGCTGGTCGCGGAGTCCGCCTCGGCGGGGCGGCCCGCCGAGGCCGGCCCGGTGGGCGAGCTGCCGGGCGCCCCGCTGGCCGTCCCGATGCTGCGCCGGGACCGCCCGGAGCGCGGCGCCGCGCTGACCGCCGCCGCGGCCCTGTTCACGGCCGGCGTCCCGGTCGACTGGGCCGGGGTGGTCTCGGCCGGGGCCGACGGCAGCCCCCGGCGGGTGGACCTGCCGACGTACACGTTCCGGTCCGACCGGTACTGGCTGTCCCACGAGGAGGGCGCCGACCCGGCCGCCCCGTCCGGGCGGACCGACCCGGAGTTCTGGCGGCTGGTGGACCAGGGCGACCTCGAAGGGCTCACCGCCGCCCTGGAGTTGACGGGCGACGTGCCACTGAGCCGGGCGCTGCCCGCGCTGTCGTCCTGGCACCGCTCGCGGCAGGCCGGCGAGCAGGCGGCCGACTGGCAGTACCGCACACGCTGGCAGCGGCTGCCCAAGGCCGACCTGGCCGGCCTGGCTGCCCTGACCGACCTGACCGACCCCGCCGGCGCGCCCGGCCGCTGGCTGGTCGTCGTCCCGGAGGGGGAGGGCGACCGGCGGTGGGCGGCGGCGGTGGTCGCGAGCCTGCGCGGGCGCGTCGAGTCGGTGATCGTGCCGGTGGCCGCTCGCGCGGAACTCGCCGACCGGATCCGCGCCGCCCTCGCCGACACCCCGGCCCGCGCCGCCGCCGACGCCGCCCCCGCCGACGCCCCCGCCCTGCGCGGCGTGCTCTGCCTGGCGGGCGTCGACGAGCGGCCCGAGCCGGACCACCCCGAGATCACCCGCGGCCTCGCCGGCGCCCTCGCGGTCCAGCAGGCCGTCACCGACCTCGGCCTCGACGTCCCGCTCTGGACGGCGACCAGGGACGCCGTCCCGGCGACCCCGCAGGACGGCCTCGGCGGCTACGCCCAGGCCCCGCTCTGGGGGCTCGGCCAGGTCGCCCGGCTGGAACAGCCGCTGACCTGGGGCGGTCTGGTGGACCTCCCGGCCGCGCCGGACGGGCGGACCGGCGCCCGGCTCGCCGGCCTCCTCACCGGGGCGACGGGCGAGGACCAGGCCGCGATCCGCGGCGACGCGGTGTTCGCCCGCCGGCTGGTGCGCGCCCGGCCCGGCCCGACGCCGCCGCGCTGGCGGCCGTCTGGCACCGTCCTGGTGACCGGCGGCACGGGCGCGCTGGGCGCCGAAGTGGCCCGCTGGCTCGCCCGGGAGGGCGCCGGGCACCTGGTGCTCACCGGCCGCCGGGGCGCCGACGCACCGGGCGCCGAGGAGCTGGCCGCCGAACTGGCCGCGCTGGGCGCCGAGGTGAGCATCGAGGCGTGCGACGTGGCGGACCGCGCCGCGCTCGCCGCCCTGCTGGCCGGGCTCCCGGCCCCGGTCACGGCCGTGGTGCACGCCGCCGGGGTGCTCGACGACGGCGTGCTGACCGCGCTGACGCCCGGGCGGCTCGCCGAAGTGGCCCGGGCGAAGGCCGCCGCCGCGCTGAACCTGCACGAACTGACCCTCGGTACCGAGCTGTCGGCGTTCGTCCTCTTCTCCTCCGTGGCCGGCACGCTGGGCAGCGCCGGCCAGGGCAACTACGCGGCGGCCAACGCGTTCCTCGACGCGCTGGCCGAGCGCCGGGTACGGGACGGCCTGCCGGCCACCTCGATCGCGTGGGGGCCGTGGGCCGGCGCCGGGATGGCGGCGGGCGACGGCGCCCGGCAGAAGCTGGCCCGGCTCGCGGTCGAGCCGATGGCGGCCGGGCCCGCCCTCGCGGCGCTGCGCACGGCGGTGGACGCCGGCGCCGCCACCACCATGGTCGCCGACGTCCGCTGGGCGCGGCTGGCCGCCGGGGGAGCGCCGCTGCCGCCGATGCTCGCCGACCTGCCCGAAGCCCGGCCGGAGCCCGCCCCGAGCGGCGCGACGGCCGGCGCGGGCAGCGCCACGACCGGGCTCGCCGCCCTGCCGCCCGCCCAACTCGACCGGGCCCTGCGCGACTTGGTGGCGGCCACCACGGCCCGGGTGCTGGGCCACCGGGACGCCACGGCGGTCGTCGCCGACAAGCCGTTCCGGGAACTCGGCCTGGACTCGCTCACCGCGGTCGAACTGCGCAACGCGCTGGGCACCGCCCTCGGCGTCACCCTGCCCCCGACCCTCGCGTTCGACCACCCGAACCCGCAGGCGCTCGCCGCCCATCTGCGCACCCGGCTGCGGGACGACACCGAACAGCGGGCCGGCCGGTCCGCGGCCGGCGCCGATCCCGCGGAGGACCTCGTCGCGATCGTCTCGATGGACTGCCGGTTCCCCGGCGGGGTCGCCGGGCCGGAGGACTTCTGGGAGCTGCTGCGCACCGGGCGCGACGCGGTGTCCGAGTTCCCGAGCGACCGCGGGTGGGACCTCGCCACCCTGTACGACCCGGACCCGGAGCGGTCCGGCACCAGCTACACCCGCCACGGCGCCTTCCTGGACCGGCCCGACCGCTTCGACGCGGCGTTCTTCGGGATCGGCGAGCGCGAGGCGGCGGCGATGGACCCGCAGCAGCGGCTGCTGCTGGAGATCGCCTGGCGGGCGGTGGAACGCGCGGGCCTGGACCCGCTCGGTCTGCGGGAGAGCCGCACCGGGGTGTTCATCGGCACCAACGGGCAGGACTACCTGTCGTTCGTCCGGGAGATCCCGGACGGCCTGGACGGCTACCTGGGCACCGGCAACGCGGCCAGCGTGCTCTCCGGCCGGCTCGCCTACACCCTGGGCCTGCGCGGTCCGGCGCTCACCGTGGACACCGCGTGCTCGTCCTCGCTGGTGGCGCTGCACCTCGCCGCCCGGTCGCTGCGCCAGGGCGAGTGCTCGCTGGCGCTCGTCGGCGGGGCGACGGTGATGTCCGGCCCCGGAGTGTTCGTCGACTTCAGCCGCCAGCGCGGACTCGCCGAGGACGGCCGCTGCAAGGCGTTCGCCGCGGGGGCCGACGGCACCGGGTGGGGTGAGGGCGCGGGCGTCCTGGTGCTGGAGCGGCTCTCCGACGCGCGCCGCAACGGGCACCCGGTGCTCGCGGTGCTGCGCGGCAGCGCGGTGAACCAGGACGGCGCCAGCAACGGGCTGACCGCGCCGAACGGGCCCGCCCAGCAGCGGGTGATCGGCGAGGCGCTGGCCGACGCCGGTCTGACGCCGGCCGAGGTCGACGCGGTGGAGGCGCACGGCACCGGCACCCGGCTGGGCGACCCGATCGAGGCGCTGGCCCTGCTGGCCGCCTACGGGCAGGACCGACCGGCCGACCGGCCGCTGTACCTGGGCTCGGTGAAGTCGAACATCGGGCACACCCAGGCCGCCGCCGGCCTCGCCGGGCTGATCAAGATGGTGCTGGCGATGCGGCACGGGGTGCTGCCCCGGACGCTGCACGTGGACGCGCCGTCCCCGCACGTGGACTGGTCGTCCGGCGCGGTGTCACTGGTGACCGAGCCGGTGGCGTGGCCGCGGACCGGCCGGCCGCGCCGCGCCGGCGTGTCCTCCTTCGGTGTCAGCGGCACCAACGCGCACGCGATCATCGAAGAGGCCCCCGAGCCGGAGCCCGGGCCGGCCCCCGCCCCCGCGGCGGACCTCGCGACCGGCGCCGTCGCCGCCACCGGGACCGCCCCCGCGGCCGCCGGCGTCCTCGCGCTGCCGGTGTCCGCCCGGGGCGCGGACGCGCTGCGCGCCCAGGCCCGCTCGCTCCGCGCCCACCTCGGCACCCACCCCGACCAGACGCTCGCCGACCTCGGCTGGTCCCTCGCCACCGGCCGGGCCGCGCTGACCCACCGGGCGGTCGTCCTCGCCGAGGACCGGGCCGGCTTCGACGCCGGCCTCGCCGCACTCGCGGCGGACCGCCAGGTGCCCGGGGTAATCACCGGCCGGGTGGCCGCGGACGGCGCGGTGGCCTTCCTCTTCACCGGGCAGGGCAGCCAGCGCCCGGGAATGGGAAGGGAGTTGTACGAGGCGTTCCCGGTCTTCCGGGCGGCGTTCGACGAGGCCTGCGACGGGCTCGAAGAGCGGCTCGGCCACTCCGTCCGGGGCGTGCTGCAAGCCGGCCCCGGCTCCACCGGGGCCGCCCTGCTGGACCGGACCGGGCACGCCCAGGCGGCGCTGTTCGCGCTGGAGGTCGCCCTCTTCCGGCTCGTGGAGAGCCGGGGCCTGGTGCCGGACGTGGTGGCCGGGCACTCGATCGGGGAGCTCGCCGCCGCCCATGTGGCCGGTGTGTTCGACCTCGCGGACGCCACCGCACTGGTCGCGGCCCGGGCGCGGCTGATGGAGGAGCTGCCGCCCGGCGGCGCGATGACGGCCGTCGAGGCCGGGCCGGACGAGGTGGCGGAGCTCGTCGCCGAGCGTGCCGACCGGCTCGCGGTGGCCGCGGTCAACGGCCCCGCCGCCACCGTGCTCTCCGGCGACGAGGACGCCGTCCGGGAGGTCGCCGCCGTGCTGGCCGCCAGGGGCCGGCGGACCAAGCGGCTGCGGGTCAGCCACGCCTTCCACTCCCCGCACATGGCGGGCATGCTGGCCGCGTTCCGCGCCGAGGCCGAGCGGATCGCCTACCACCCGCCGGTGATCCCGCTGGTCTCCCACCTGACCGGTGCGGTGGTCGGTCCGGCCGAGGTGGCCGGCGCCGACTACTGGGTGCGGCACGTGCGGGAGCCGGTCCGGTTCGCCGACGGCGTCCGGACGCTGGAAGGGCGCGGGGTGCGCACCTTCGTCGAACTCGGGCCGGACGCCGTGCTCACCGCGATGGTCCAGGACTGCCTCACCGATCCCGGGGCCGCCGCGGCCGTCCCGCTGCTGCGGGCCGACCGCCCGGACCGCGCCGCGCTGACGGCCGCGTTCGCCCGCCTCCACGTACGGGGACTGCCGGTGGACCTGACCGCCCCGGGCGGCGGCCGCCGGGTGGACCTGCCGGTCTACCCGTTCCAGGGCCGCGGCCACTGGCTGTCCGCGACCCGCTCCACCGCCATGACCGGCCGGGCCGGGGCCGGGAACGGCACCGGCCGGGAGGCCTTCGCCGGACAGGAGCCGGCCGGCAGCCCGCACACGAGTCCGCACACGTATGTGCCGCCGGGGTCGAAGCCGGACGAGGCCGAGTCCGGGAGCGAGACGCTGCGCCGACGGCTCCGCGAAGCGCCGCCCGCGTCCCGGACCGCGCTGCTGACCGAGGTGGTGCTGGATCAGGTCGCCGCCGTGCTCGGCGATCCGGACGCGCCCGCCGGGCCGGCCGACACCTTCACCGAGCTCGGACTCAACTCCCTGGGCGCGGCGGAGCTGCGCACCCGGCTGCACGAGGCGACCGGGGTCCGGCTGGCCCCGTCGGCGATCGTCGAGTGCCCGACGGGCGCGGCGCTGGCCGCCCTGCTGACCGAGCGGATCGTCGACGCGCCCCCGGTGGACCCGACTCCGACTCCCACTCAGGCTCCCGCTCAGGCTCCGACTCCGACTCATGCTCCGACTCCGACTCCGACTCAGGCTCAGGCTCCGGCCCCGAACGGACCCGAGACCCCGCTGGTGGCGCTGTTCCGGCAGGCCAGCCTGGCCGGCCGGGCCGGCCAGGGGCTGCGCCTGCTCGCCGCCGCCGCCCACCTGCGCGACGAACCGGACGGCCCGGACCGCCCGGACGGACCGGACGCCCCGGCGTCGGGGCCGCCCGCACCACGGAGCGCCCGCTTCGCCGAGGGACCGGCCGGACCGCCCCTGGTCTGCTTCCCCTCGCTGGTGGCACCCGCGCACGCCTACCAGTACGCCCGGTTCGCGACCGCGTTCCGGGGCCGCCGGGGCCTGACCGTGCTCGCGCCGTCCGGGTACGCGGCCGGTGAGGAACTGCCCCGCACCCTGGCGGAGTTCGTCGGCAGCCAGGCGGCCGCCGTCCGCGCGGAGCACGGCGACCGGCCCGTCGTCCTGGTGGGCTACTCGTCGGGCGGCTGGGTCGCGCACGCCGTGGCCGGAGCGCTGGCGCAGGAGGGAGCGGCCCCGGCCGCCGTGGTCCTGCTCGACAGTCACCTGCCGGGCAGCCCCGGTCTCACCGCCCTGGAGTCGACGCTGTTCACCGCCCTGGCGGACCGCGCCGAGCTGGTGGAGGCGACCACGGACGCCGGACTGAGCGCGATGGGCCGTCACTTCGACCTGTTCCGCGACTGGCGGCCGGCGCCGGTGACGAGCCCGATCCTGCTCGTCCGGGCGACCGAGTCCCTCCCCGGCACCGCGGCCGACCGACCGGTCCCCGCGGCGTCCTGGCCCACCCGGCACACGACGGTCGACGTGCCGGCAGATCACCTGACCATCATCGGAGATTTCGGACCCTCGACCGGCCGTGCTGTCGAGTCGTGGCTGTCCGGATCGGTACCGGAGGAAGAAGCACCGCGATGACCACCGAATCCACCCCGCCCGCACCGGCCCCGGAGGCCGACACCGTGTTCGGTCCGACGTTCATGCAGAACCCCTACCCCTCCTACGACGTCCTGCGCACCGAGGCGCCGGTCGGCCGACACGTGGTGAAGACGCTCGCGTCGGAGGTCAATGCCTGGGTGGTGACCCGGCACGAGGACGTCCGGGCGCTGCTGGCCGACCAGTCGCTGTCCAAGGACGCGCTCGGCCTGCCCCGGATCATCGAGCGGCACGCCCTGCACCCCGACGGTTCGGCGGGCAGCAACCCGCGCAGCATGCTCTTCAGCGACCCCCCGGACCACACCCGGCTGCGGCGGATCGTCTCCAAGGCCTTCACCATGCGCCGGGTCGAGCAGATGCGGCCGTGGATCGAGGAGTTGGCCGACGACCTGGTCGACGACATCGTGCCGGGCGCGGAGTTCGACCTGGTCGAGCAGATCGCCCTGGCCTTCCCGATCTACGTGATCGGCGCCCTGCTGGGCGTGCCGGTGTCCGACTTCGCCGATCTGCGCCGCTGGAACGGCGTGCTCACCAGCGTCCGGTCCACCGCCGCCGAGAAGCGGGAGGCGGTCGGGCTGGCGTACGGCCACCTGGCGGCGGTGGTCGAGGCCAAGCGCGAGGAGCCCGCCGACGACCTGGTGAGCGCGCTCATCGACGCCGAGGACGACGGCAACCGGCTGGACGGCGGCGAGCTGATCTCCAGCCTGTTCCTGCTGATGAACGCCGGCTACGAGACGACCGCGAACATGATCAGCAGTGGTGTGCTGGCGCTGATCCAGCACCCCGACCAGCTGGGCCGGCTCCGGGCCGACCCCACCCTGTTGGCCGGTGCGGTCGAGGAATTCCTGCGCTACGAGAGCCCGTTGAACCTCGCCACCATCCGCTGGACCACCAAGCCGGTCCAGGTGGGCGAGGTGACCATCCCCGCGGACGAGATCGTCTTCGTCTCGCTCTGCGCCGCCAACCGGGACCCGGCGGTCTTCGCGGACCCCCACCGGCTGGACGTGGGCCGCACCAGGAACCAGCACCTGTCCTTCGGCCACGGCATCCACCACTGCATCGGCGCCCCGCTGGCCCGGCTGGAGGGCGAGGTGCTGTTCGGCCGCCTGCTGAGCCGCTTCCCCCGCTGGGAGCTCGCGGTGCCGGCCGACCGGCTGGTCTGGCGGCACAGCCTCCAGTTCCGCGGGCTGGAGAGCCTGCCCGTCCTGCTGTCCTGACCGGCACCCACCCGGCCCACCCGGCCCGTTCCGTACGACCGAGCGTGGCCGACACACCCCGACCGACACACCCGGGCAACAGATTCCGACCGACAGATTCCGACCGACAGATTCCGACCCGAGAGAGACGAGATCACGATGACCGACAACGCGGTAGCCGGCACGGCGGTGGGCGAGGGCAAGGTCGCGGCCTTCTTCGACGCGTGCGCCCGGGACGCCTTCGACGAGGCGGTCGCCTGCTTCGCCGAGGACGGCGTCTGGAGCGTGGCCGAGGGGCCCGAGCCCGGCACCACCTACCGGCGCGACGAGATCCGGGCCTACCTGGTGGACCTGGTCAAGAAGCGCGAGGAGTTCGGCGACCAGGGGATCGCCCTGGTCTTCGAGCCGGCCGTGGTGGTGGGGGACCGGCAGATCATCGAGTTCACCCTGCGCGACGCCACCGGCCGGGTGCTGGACCGGGGCGTGGACCTCTTCACGCTCAAGGACGGCCTGATCCTCGTCAAGGACGTGTTCCGCAAGGCCTGACATCCCCGGTACCCGACCGTCCCGGTACCCGACCGTCCCAGTACCCGACCGTCCCGGTACCCGACCGTCCCAGGGCACCCGACCCCACCCGTCATGACCGCCGGGAGCACCCGGCACCCCTACCGAAGGAACGATGGACAATGTTCGAGAACCTCAGTGAGCACCTGGTCACCTTCGCCAACGACATCGACTTCGAGGACCCGAAGGTCGGACAGAGCGGCACCTACGTGGCGGAGCTGCGCGACCCGTCGGGTGCCGCGATCGGTACGGTCGACGGCTTCTACAAGATCGTCACGCGCCGCGAGAGCGACGACGAGCTGATGACCTGCATCACCGAGAAGATCGCGCTCGCCGACGGCGACGTGCACGTCGAGGCCTGGGCGCGGTTCAGCAACCTGGTCTCCGGCGAGTGGCTCTACTGCCCGGTGGTCGGCGTGAGCGGCAGCTACGCCGGGCGCACCGGGGTCCGCCAGTGGCGCCCGGTCGACCCCGGCAAGGTCGCCGAGGCCAAGCTGGTCTTCTTCTCGACCCTGCTCTCCTAGCCCGGACGCATGGACACGACTCCGGACACGGCCGGCCCCGCGGGCCCCGAGAGGTCCGCGGACCTCGCGGACTTCGCGGGCAAGGTCGTACTGATCACCGGCGGGGGCGGCGGAATCGGTTCCGCCGCCGCCCGGCGGTTCACCGCCCAGGGCGGTCACGTCGTGCTGGCCGACATCGACCGGGCCCGCGGCGAGGCGGTCGCCCGGGAGACCGGCGCCCTGTTCGTCCGGGCCGACACCGCCGAACTGGCCGACAACGAGCGGCTGGTGCGGGCCGCGGTCGACCGGTTCGGCGGCCTGGACGCCGTCTGGCTCAACTCCGGCGTCCTGGCCGGGAGCGCGATCGGCGATGGGTTCGATCCCGAGGCCTACCGGCGGCTGCTCGCGGTCAACGTCGACTCGGTGGTCTACGGGGTGCAGGCCGCGCTCCCGGCGCTGCGGGCCCGTGGCGGGGGCTCGATCACGGTCACCGCCAGTACCACCGGGCTGCGTCCCTCGCCGGACGTGTTCTACGCCGCCTCCAAGCACGCCGTGGTGGGGCTGGTCCGGTCGCTGGCGCCGGCGCTCGCGGGCGACGGCGTCACCCTCAACGTGCTCTGCCCGGGCGCGGTCGAGACGCCGCTGATCGCCGGGCGCCTCGCCGCCTGGCGGGCCGCCGGGGTGGCGGTGGCCGCCCCGGACCTCGTGGTGGACGCGATGGCCGTCGCCGTGCGGGACGGGCGCACCGGACAGGCGTGGGTCGTCGCGGCGGACACCGGCATCACCCGCTTCGAGTTCGCCGACCTGGTCGTCGCCGGGGAGGGCCGGCTGCGCTTCGCCGACGGCCGGGTGACCAGCACCACCGCCGGTCCGCACGACGACGGCGGCCACGACGCTCCGGGCGACGCGCCCGGCGCCCGCCCCGGCGGCCCGGCGGCGGCCCCCGCCGCCCCGCCGGCCCCGGGTCGGTGACCCGGGGCCTGCCCCTGCCCGCTGTCAATGAGAGAGGACCCGAATGCTGTCCATCAAGGCCGCCGTCGCCCGAGGCAAGGGCGGGCCGTTCACGGTCGAGGACGTCCTGCTGGAGCCGCCCCGGGCCGACGAGGTGCTGGTCCGGCTCGTCGCCACCGGACTGTGCCACACCGACCTGCTGGCGCTGGACCAGATCCTCCCGCCGGGCCTGCCCGCCGTCCTCGGGCACGAGGGCAGCGGTGTGGTCGCGGCCGTCGGCGCGGGGGTGACCTCGGTCGCCCCCGGCGACCCGGTGGTGCTGGCCCCGATGAGCTGCGGCTCCTGCCGTCCCTGCCTCACCGGCCACCCGATGCACTGCGCGTCGTTCCTGCCGCTCAACCTGCGCGGCCGGCGGGCGGACGGCTCGACCGCCTACCGGGACGCGGACGGCACCGAGATCAACGGGCACTTCTTCGGCCAGTCCTCCTTCGGGGACCACGTCGTCGCCCACCGGCGCAGTGTCGTGAAGGTCCGTGAGGACGCCCCGCTCGAACTGCTCGGCCCGCTGGGCTGCGGGCTGCAGACCGGCGCGGGTGCGGTGCTCGGGGTGTTCGCGGCACCGCCCGGGAGCAGTCTCGTGGTGTTCGGCGCCGGGCCGGTGGGGCTGGCGGCGGTGATGGCGGCCAGGATCGCCGGCTGCTCACGGATCATCGCCGTCGACCTGAACCGCGCCCGGCTGGACCTCGCGCTCGAACTCGGTGCCACCGACGTGCTCGACGGCGCCCAGGACGGCGTGGCGGCCGCCGTGGTCCGGCTCAGCCGGGGCGGTGTCGACTTCGCGCTCGACGCGGTGGGCCTGCCGCGGACCGCCCGGGCCGCCGTGGAGTCGCTGGCCGTCGGCGGAACGGCCGGCATCGTCGGGTCGGCGGGCACCGGACAGGACCTCTCGGTCGGACTGGTCCAGCTGCTCGGCCGCACGGTGAAGGGCATCCTCCAGGGCGACAGCGTCCCGCAGCTGCTGATCCCGCAGCTGCTGGACTTCTTCCTGGCGGGCCGCTTCCCGCTGGACCGGCTCGTCCGGTCGTACCCGCTGGCCGACATCAACCGCGCGGTCGCGGACTCGGTCGCCGGAGCGGCCGTCAAACCGGTACTGCTGCACCGCCCGGCGCCCGCCTGAGCGCGGTGCCCGCCCGGTGCCCGCCCGCCCCTACGGGTCCGGGCGGGCACCCGCGCCTCCCGCGCGTCCTACAGCGCGTACGGCCGGTGCGTCCGGGCGAAGGCCGCGGCGTCCCAGTCGCCGCCCAGCTCGGGCGCCAGGGAGGCGACGGCCAGCGCGGCGAAGTCCGGCGCGCCGCCCGCGTGCGCCGGGAGGGCGCCGAGCAGCGGAGCGTCCGCCGACCGGGGCAGGTCGGCGAGGTTGCAGCGCTCGGCGAGCCCGGGGCGCTGCGGCCAGGAGCCGACGACGACGCCGGCCAGCGGCAGCTCGCGCGCCCGCAGGGCCTCCGCCGTGAGCGCGACGATGTTGAGCGTGCCCAGCCCCGCCGAGGCCACCAGCAGCACCTCGGCCGCGAGACCGGCCCGCCGCACCGCGCGCGCCTGGTCGGCCAGCGTCCGGCCCTCGTCGTCGTAGTGCACCAGCAGTCCGCCGGCGCCCTCGACCAGGACCAGCTCGTGCGACGAGGCCAGCGCCGCCACCTCCGCCGCCACCTCGTCGGGCGACACCGGGGGCAGTCCGGCGCGCCGCGCCGCCGTGTTCGGGGCCAGCGGCTCCGGGTACCGGGCCAGCTCGCGCGTGGTCAGCCGGCCGGCCGGCGCACCCGAGGCCGGGTCGGCGGCGAGGCGGCGGACGTCGTCCACGTCGCCCGGCTCGCCGGCGGCCAGACCGGTCTGGCCGGGCTTCAGCACCGCGACCCGCGCGCCGCCCCGCAGCGCCGCCGAGGCGACCGCGGCGGTGGCGACGGTCTTTCCGACCTCGGTGTTGGTCCCCGTGACGAACAGGATCCGCGCGCTCATCCGGCCACCGCCGCCGCCGTCACGGCCGCGGCGATCCGCGCCACGTCCTCGTCCTGCGTCACGTACGGCGGCATCGTGTAGAGGAGGTCGCGGAACGGCCGCAGCCAGACGCCCTCCCGGGCGGCTGCCTCGGTCGCCGCCGCCACGTCCACCGGGTGGTCGAGCTGCACCACCCCGATGGCCCCCTGCACCCGTACGTCCCGGACCCCGGGCAGCTCGGCGGCGTCCGCCAGACCGTCCCGCAGACCGTCCTCGATCCGCTTCACCTCGACCTGCCAGTCCTGGCCCAGCAGCAGGTCGATCGAGGCGTTGGCGACCGCCGCGGCCAGCGGGTTGCCCATGAACGTCGGCCCGTGCGCCAGCACCGGCATCTCGCCCCGGCTGATCCCGTCCGCGACCTCGGCGGTGCAGAGCGTGGCCGCCATGGTCAGGTAGCCGCCGGTCATCGCCTTGCCCAGGCACATCACGTCCGGCGAGACGCCGGCGTGGTCGGCCGCGAACAGCGCGCCGCTGCGGCCGAACCCGGTGGCGATCTCGTCGAAGACGAGCAGCACCCCGTGCCGGTCGCAGAGTTCGCGCAGCATCCGCAGGTAGGCCGGGGAGTGGAACCGCATCCCGCCCGCGCCCTGCACCACCGGCTCGACGATCACGGCGGCCAGTTCGCCCGCGTGCCGCTCCATCAGAGACTCGAACTCCGCCGCGTACCCGGCGTCCGGCGGGGCGTCGAAGCCGGCCGGCGGCTGGGGTGCGAAGAGCTGGTCGGGCAGCACCCCGCCCCAGAGGTGGTGCATGCCGCCCTGCGGGTCGCAGACCGACATCGGGTGGAAGGTGTCCCCGTGGTAGCCGCCGCGCCAGGTGAGCAGCCGCCGCTTCTCCGGCCGCCCGACGGACTGCCAGTACTGCAGGCACATCTTCATCGCCACCTCGACCGCCACCGAGCCGGAGTCGCCCAGGAAGACGTGCCGCAGCGGTTCCGGGGTGATCTCGACCAGCCGGGCGGCGAGCCGTACGGCGGGCTCGTGGGTGAGCCCGCCGAACATCACGTGGCTCATCCGGCCCAGCTGGTCGCGCACCGCCTCGTCCAGCACCGGGTGCCCGTAGCCGTGGATCGCCGCCCACCAGGACGACATGCCGTCGACCAGCTCGCGGCGGCCCGCGACGGGCTCGGCGAGCCGCAGCCGCACCCCGGACGCCGATTCGACGACGTAAGGGGTGGCGGTGCCGGGCATCGGACCGTACGGGTGCCAGACGTGCGCCCGGTCGAGGGCGAGGAGGGTGTCGGTGGTCAGCTGAGCCATGGTGAGTCTTTCCCTGCGGACGGTCAGGCGTTGGGGGCCAGCTCGGTACCGGCACCGCGCCGGCGGACCCGGACGAGGTCGCTGCGCAGCCCGTCGCCGGTGTTCGCCCCAGCGACGGCGGCCGTCCCGGCCCCGGCGGTCCCGGCGGCCTCGGCGGTGTCCGCCTCGACGGGCGGCGCAGTGTGCCCGCCGCAGGGCCCGCAGCCCCCGGCCTGCTCCGCGGTCGGCTGTTCGGCCGGCGCGGCGTGCCCGCCGCACGGCCCGCAGCCGCCGCCCGTCCCGCACGCGCCGCCCTCGGCGGCGGCCGCGATGTCGGCCCGGTGCCGGGGCAGGGTGGCCTCGCCGGCGCCCTCCACCTCGAAGCCCGCGTCCTTGATCATGTCGAGGTCGGCCTGGCCGGCCTGGCCCTCACTGGTCAGGTAGTCGCCCAGGAAGATCGAGTTGGCGATGTGCAGGCCCAGCGGCTGCAGCGAGCGCAGGTGGACCTCGCGTCCGCCCGCGATCCGCACCTCGACGTCGGGGCAGACGAAGCGGACCATCGCCAGGATCCGCAGGCAGCGCTGCGGGGTGAGGTTCCACTCCTTGGCCAGCGGGGTGCCCTCGAACGGGATGAGGAAGTTGACCGGTACCGAGTCGGAGCCCAGCTCGCGCAGCGCGAAGACCACGTCGACCAGGTCGCCGTCGCTCTCGCCCATGCCCGCGATCAGGCCGGAGCAGGCGGACAGGCCCGCGCCGTGCGCCTTCTGCACGGTGTCCACCCGGTCCGCGTAGGTGTGGGTGGTGGTGATGTCCCCGTAGGTGCCCTCGGAGGTGTTGAGGTTGTGGTTGTACGCGTCGGCGCCGGCCGCCCGCAGCCGCTCGGCCTGGTTGTCGGAGAGCAGGCCGAGGCAGGCGCAGATCTCGACGGCCGGGTCGGCGTCCTTGATGGCCGAGATGGTGTCGGCCACCCGGTCGATGTCACGGTCCGTCGGGCCGCGGCCGCTGGCCACCAGGCAGACCCGCTTGGCGCCGCCGGCGACGCCCGCCTTCGCCGCCTCGGCGGCCTGGTCCGGCTTCAGCCAGGTGTACTTGAGGATCTCGGCCTTGGAGCCCAGCCGCTGCGAACAGTACGAGCAGTCCTCCGGGCAGAGCCCGCTCTTGAGGTTCACCAGGTAGTTGAGCTTGACCCGGCGGCCGAACCACTGCCGGCGCACCCGCCCGGCGGCCGCGACCACGTCCAGCAGCTCGTCGTCGGTGGTGGCGAGGACGGCCAGGGCCTCCTCGCGGGTGGGGATTTCCCCGCGCAGGCCCTTGGCGGTGAGGGTATCGAGCAGATCCATGAGGCTGATCCTGCCTGCTGGCCGTCGGGCGACGCCAGAGGGAACCCACCAGAAGATCTCCGGGAGGATGTGCGAGTTGTCACAGTGTCACAGCTCACGGTAGTGGTGCAGGTCACGTCCCCCGGGGGCCGGGGTTACCGACCGGTAGTACGGGTGATCGTCAACGGCCCGCCCCCGTGATCTCCACCACCCGCGCACTGCTTAGAATCTGCGCCATGACCACGCAGGGGGAGCGGACCCCGCCATCGGGTGACCAGGAACAGCACGGAGCCGCCCGGCCGGCCGAGGCCCATCGACAGCCGCCCGGGAGATTCGGCGCCCGCCGGGTCGTGGGTTGGGTCGTGGTGGTCGGCGTGGTGGCGGCCGGCGGCTGGATCATCACCCGCCCGGCGCCCGGCGACTGGATACCCGGCCTGGGCCCGGCCAGCAAGGACGCCTCCAGCACCCCGCGGGTGGTCGGCAGTCCGCCGCCGCGCGCCGCGACCGACCCCGAGGGCCTCAACGTCGACACCCTCTTCCCCGCCCAGCGGGTGATCGAGGTCGGCGCCTACCGGGGCAAGCGCTCCGGTGTCCGGCAGGGCGAGAGCTGCGCCGAGACCCTCCAGGACCGCGCCGAGGACCTGCTGCGCGACAGCGGCTGCCAGGCCTACCTCGCCGTCAGTTTCGCCGGCCAGGCCCAGCCGGTGCTCAGCAGCGTCACCCTGCTGCGCTTCGCCGACCACGCCGCCGCCGCCAGGGCCGCCGAGACCCTGCGGGCCAAGCCGGGCGCGCTCACCTTCATCCTCCCGGACGCCTCCACCGCCCCCGCCCAGCCCGCCGGCAGCGCCAAGCCCGGCTCGGAGCAGCGCGTCGCGGCGGTCGGCCAGTACGTGACGGTCACCAGCTCGCGGCCCGTCGAGCCGCACGGCACCGCGCCCGCCCCCTCCGGCCCGCCCACCCCGGTCGGCGCCCCGTCCACCGCCCCGGCCGGCGGCGAGCAGGCGCTCGACGAGGCCACCCGGGCGGTCTCCTACTCGGCGGGCGCGCCCTTCGTCTGGATGTGACGCGGCGGCGGGGCCCACCCGTGGTGGACCCCGCCGCCGTCGGGTGGTCAGCCGTCGAGCCGGTCCACCGAGGTGACCCGCAGGACCGCCCGGCCCTCCTCGTCGGAGCCGTACAGGTCGACCTCGGCGCTGATGCCCCAGTCGTGGTCACCGGCCGGGTCGTCGAAGATCTGCCGGACCTTCCAGGAGGAGTCCTCCTCCTCGATCAGCAGCATCTTCGGGCCACGCGCGTTCGGTCCGGTCCCGAGGTCGTCGTGCTCGTCCCAGTACCCGTCCATCGCCTCCGCCCAGCGGTCCGCGTTCCAGCCGTACTCGCCGTCCAGCTCGCCGAGGGCGTGGTAGTTCTCCAGCGCGGCCAGCTCGACCCGGCGGAACAGCTCGTTGCGCACCAGCACCCGGAACGCCCGCGCGTTGGCCGTCACCGGCGCCGGCTTGTCGTCCAGCGCGACCTCGGGGGCCTGCGGATCGGTCGGGTTGGCCAGCTGCTCCCACTCGTCCAGCAGGCTGGAGTCGACCTGGCGGACCAGCTCGCCGAGCCAGGCGATGACGTCCTTGAGGTCGTCGGTCTTGAGGTCGTCGGGCACGGTCTGCTCCAGCGCCTTGAAGGCGCCGGCCAGGTAGCGCAGCACGATGCCCTCGGTGCGCGCCAGGTCGTAGTGGCCCACGTAGTCCGAGAAGGTCATCGCCCGCTCGTACAGGTCGCGGACCACGGACTTCGGCCGCAGCTCGTGGTCGCCGATCCACGGGTGCGCCCGCCGGTACACCTCGTAGGCGTGGGTGAGCAGCTCCTCCAGCGGCTTCGGGTAGGTGATCTCCTGGAGCCGCTCCATCCGCTCCTCGTACTCGATGCCGTCGCGCTTCATCTCGCCGATGGCCTCGCCGCGGGCCTTGTTCTGCTGCGAGGCGAGGATCTGGCGCGGGTCGTCGAGGGTGGCCTCGACCACCGAGACGACGTCCATCGCGTACGAGGGCGAGGCCGGGTCGAGCAGCTCGAAGGCGGCCAGCGCGAAGGTGGAGAGCGGCTGGTTGAGGGCGAAGTTCTCCTGGAGGTCGAGGGTCAGCCGGACGATCCGGCCCTCCGCGTCCGGCTCCGGGAGCCGCTCGACCACGCCGCCCTCCAGCAGCGAGCGGTAGATGGCGATCGTGGTGCGGATGTGCCGGCGTTGCGCGCCGCGCTCCTCGTGGTTGTCGGTGAGGAGCTTGCGCATCGCCTCGAAGGCGTTGCCGGGCCGGCCGATCACCGACAGCAGCATCGCGTGGCTCACCTTGAACCGGGAGACCAGCTGCTCCGGGTCGGCCCCGATCAGCCGCTCGAAGGTCTCCTCGGACCACCCGACGAAGCCCTCCGGCGCCTTCTTGCGGACGATCTTGCGCTTCTTCTTCGGGTCGTCGCCCGCCTTGGCGACGGCCTTGTCGTTCTCGATCACGTGCTCGGGCGCCTGCGCGACGACCTGCCCGACGGTGTCGAACCCGGCCCGCCCGGCCCGTCCGGCGATCTGGTGGAACTCCCGGGCCCGCAGCACCCGCACGCGCACGCCGTCGTACTTGGACAGCGCGGTGAACAGCACCGTACGGATCGGCACGTTGACACCCACGCCGAGCGTGTCGGTACCGCAGATCACCTTCAACAGCCCCGCCTGGGCGAGCCGTTCGACCAGCCGGCGGTACTTGGGCAGCATGCCCGCGTGGTGCACGCCGATCCCGTGCCGCACGAAGCGGGACAGGTTGCGGCCGAACTTGGTGGTGAAGCGGAAGTTGCCGATGAGGGCGGCGATGGCGTCCTTCTCCGCCTTCGAGCACATGTTGATGCTCATCAGCGACTGCGCCCGCTCGACGGCTTCCTTCTGGGTGAAGTGCACGACGTAGACCGGGGCCTGACCGGTCTTCAGCAGTTCCTCCAGGGTGTCGTGCATGGTGGTGCGGCGGTACTCGTAGAACAGCGGGACGGGCCGGGTCGCCGAGCGGACCACGGTGGTCGGCCGGCCGGTGCGGCGGGTCAGGTCCTCCTCGAAACGACGGACGTCGCCGAGCGTCGCGGACATCAGCAGGAACTGCACCTGCGGGAGTTCCAGGATCGGGATCTGCCAGGCCCAGCCGCGGTCCGGCTCCGCGTAGAAGTGGAACTCGTCCATGACGACCTGGCCGACGTCGGCCCGGGCGCCGTCCCGCAGCGCGATCTGCGCCAGCACCTCGGCGGTGCAGCAGATGATCGGCGCGGTCGGGTTGACGCTCGCGTCGCCGGTCATCATGCCGACCTGCTCGGTGCCGAACATCTTGCAGAGGTCGAAGAACTTCTCCGAGACCAGTGCCTTGATCGGCGCGGTGTAGAAGGTCCGCTTGCCCTCCGCCAGCGCGGCGAAGTGCGCACCGGCCGCCACCAGGCTCTTCCCCGACCCGGTCGGCGTCGCGAGGATGACGTTGTTCCCCGACACCAGCTCGATCAGGGCCTCCTCCTGCGCCGGGTACAGCGTGATCCCGCGCTCCTCCGCCCAGGCGGCGAACGTCTCGTACAGCGCGTCGGGGGTAGCGGGCTTCGGCATCAGATCAAGGAGGGTCACCCGGCTATCTTGCCTGCTCGCGCACACGCCGGGCAAAGCCCGGGGCTCAGCTCCTCCCCGGAGTCGCGGGCGCCCGCTCGGCGGGGCGCGCCCCGCCGCACCCCTCCTGCCGGACGGCCTCCCCGGCGGCCCGGTGCGCGAGGTCGACGAACGCCCGGGCCCGCTTCCGGTCCGAGAGCGCCGGCAGCCCGAGGCCCCCACCGGCCTCGATCCGCCGGTGGACGGCGTCGGAACGGCCGCCCGGGCGTGTGCCGCTTCGCACATTGCCCGGGTCGCGCCCGCCGTGCCAGAGTGCCGGGCATGGCCCACCGCACCGCGTCCGAACCGCCCGTCCGCACTCCGGCGGACGCCGTCCCCGCCCCCGCCGCCGTCTTCGACTGGCTCGACGAGACGGCCGAGCTGCGGGCCCGGGCGGGCCTCACCCGGACGCTGCGCAGCCGCCCGGCCGAGGACCCGGTGCTCGACCTCGCGGGCAACGACTACCTCGGGCTGACCCGGCACCCCGCCGTCACCCGGTCCGCCGCCGACGCGGCGCTGCGCTGGGGCGGCGGCGCCACCGGCTCCCGGCTGGTCACCGGAACCACCGCCCTGCACACCGAACTGGAGGGCGAGCTGGCCGAGTTCTGCGGGGTGGAGGCGGCCCTGGTGTTCTCCTCCGGCTACACCGCGAACCTGGCCGCGCTGACCGCGCTCACCGACCCGGACACCCTGATCGTCTCCGACGCCTACAACCACGCCTCGCTGATCGACGGCTGCCGGCTCGCCCGCGGCGACGTCCACCGCGCCCCGCACAGCGACCCGGACGCCGTCCGTGCCGCGCTCGCCGAACGCACCCACCGGCGGGCGCTGGTGGTCACCGACTCGGTCTTCTCCGTCGACGGCAACGCCGCCCCGCTGCCCGGACTCTCCGCCGCCGCCCGCGCCCACGGCGCCGCCCTGCTGGTGGACGACGCGCACGGCCTGGGCGTGCTCGGCCCCGGCGGCGCCGGTGCGCTGGCCGCCGCGGGCCTGGCCGGCGAGCCCGACACCGTCGCCACCGTCACGCTGTCCAAGTCGCTCGGCTCGCAGGGCGGCGCGGTGCTCGGCCCGCGTCGGGTGATCCGCCACCTCACCGAGACGGCGCGCACCTTCATCTTCGACACCGGCCTGGCCCCGGCCGCCGCCGGCGCCGCCCTCGGCGCGCTGCGCCTGCTGCGGGCCGAGCCGCACCGCGCCGAGCGGGCCCGCGAGGTCGCCCGCACCCTCGCCGCCCGGCTCACCGCCGCCGGCCTGCGGGCCTCCACCCCGGACGCGGCGGTCGTCTCCGTCCGCGCCCCCGGCCCGGAGGCCGCCGTGGCCTGGGCCGCCGACTGCCGCCGGGCCGGTCTCGCGGTCGGCTGCTTCCGTCCGCCGTCCGTCCCGGACGGCGTCTCCCGGCTGCGCCTCACCGCCCGGGGGGACCTCACGGACGGCCAGATCGCCGACGCGGTCCGGATCATCGCCTCCCTCGCCCCGGCCGGCGCGCACTCCGCCTGACCGCGCCGCCCCCCCGCAACCACGCACCGGTCGGACCGCGTCCCCTCCCGGGGGCAGTGCGCTCCGCCGGGGGGCGGAGCGAATTGCGGCGGAGCTACGGCGCTCGTCTCCGGCGAGGCCGCGGAGTACTCCTGGCCGCCGCCCTTCCCGACCGCCGGCCAACGGAGCCGAACCGGGCGGCCGGTCGGTGCGTCCCTGCAACCGGGGGCGACGGAACAGGGGTGGCGATGGATCCGGACATTCGGCGGGCACTGGTGAAGGCGCTGACGATCGCCGCCGCCGTGCTGGCGCTGCTCGGGGTGGGCGGCTGGGGCGCGGTGACGGCGGGGGAGGGGCTCGGGTACGCGACCGGCCTCTCCGGCACCCCCGGGGTGCTGGTGGCGGACCGGTGCCTGCGGACCGACTCCGCCGAGGCCGTCCCGACCGAGACCGGCGACTGCCGGGGCACCTTCTACCCCGACGGCGGCGGCCTGCCGAACGAGTACGCCCGGATCGACTGGAAGGTCGACACCCACAACCGGGTCCGGGTCTCCTGCGAGGACGGCGAGTGCCGCCTGGCGGGCACGGCCGGGCTGTTCAAGTGGCTGAGCCTCTTCCTGTTCGCCCTCGCGGCGATCACCCTCGGCGCCTGCCTCGCCGCCCGGCTGCTGAAGTCGCTGATCCCCTGGAAGTGGCTGGTCACCGCCCTGGCGATCACCACCGGCGCCCTCCTCACCGGCGCCTTCGCCTTCCTCCTGGGCGGCCTCGCCGCAGGCTGAAGCCCCGTCCTCGGCGCTCGCACAGGAAGTCGGACCCGCCGACTTCCTGTGCGGACACGGCGGCCTCAGGACCCCGCCGCCGTCCGGTGCCGCGCCGCGGCCTCAGAACCCCGCCAGCTCCAGCAGGAACGCCGTCTCCGCGTCGTGCCGGCCCGCTGCCGCGCGGGGGGCGGCGACGGTCACCGCGAGGGCGCGGCACCAGGCCAGGACGCGGGCCGGATCGGCCCCGGGGACGCGGGCGCTCAGGTCGGCGATCGCCCGGTCTAGGGCGGGCCGGTCGGTGACGCCGTCGAGCACCCAGTCCACCAGGTCGAAGTCCGGGTCCCCGAGGGACGGGCGCGGGTCGATCGCGACCGGTCCGGCCGGGCCGTCCAGGACGTTGGCCGGGTGCAGGTCCCCGTGGACGAGCGCGAGCGGCCCGCCGGCTGCCAGCTCCCGGGCGAAGGCACGCGCCCCGGGCGGCACCGCGCCGGGCGCGCGCCGTTCGGTGAGGTCGAAGAGGAACTCCACCCGGTCGCCCAGCGGCCGCAGGGCCAGCCCGTCCACCGGCACCGAGCGCAGGGCGCCGAGCAGCGGCGCCACCTCCGCCGGCCGCCAGGCCCGCTGCCGCAGCGGCGCCCCGGGCTCCACGTCCGCCAGCAGCAGGGCGTTCGCCGCCGTGTCCGTCGCCAGGAGCCGCACCACGGACGGCAGCCCCGACCAGGCCCGCAGGGCCACCGCCTCCTGCGCGGCCACCTCGGGATCGGGCGTCAGCTTCAGCCAGACCGCGGTGCCGTCACCGCGCTCGCAGCGGAACACCCGGGACGTCCCGCCGCCGCCGGCCGCGCGCAGCTCCAGGCTCCAGCGCCGGGCCAGCTCCTCGACCACCGCCGGGAGGGCCGCGCACCAGGCCTCGGCCGCCGGGCCGAAACGGACCGTCAGCCGGTCCCGGACCTCGGCCGGCACCGTCACCAGGTCACCCGGAACCACCTCGCCCGGAACCGCCCCGCCCCCGTTCACGGCTGCCCCACCACCAGCAGCGCCTCCGCGCCCACCGGGCGGTAGCCGGCCGCCTGGAACGCCCGCACGCTGGTGGCGTTGCCCGGCGCCTGCTGCGACCAGATCCACTCGCCCTCCGGGAGCAGATGCCGGGCGCTCGCCGCCAGCGCGCGCCCCAGGCCCCGGCCGCGCGCCTGTGGGTCCACCTCGATCGCGCACTCCCACCGTCCGGCCACCCCGCGCCCGAGCACCAGGACCCCGCCGTCGACCGTGAAGACCCGGACGTCCTCGCGGTAGCGCAGCGCGCGCACCACCCGGGGGTGCGCCCGGTCCCGGACCTCGGCCGGCGCCAGCGGGGGAGCACCGGGCAGCCGGCCGGCCACGGTCAGCAGGTCGATGGTGCCGGCCACCCGGCCGGTCCGCTCGGCGAGCGCGGTCAGGAAGGGCGGGGAGAGCGGTGCGGCCAGCGGGTCGCCCGGCACGGCGGCCAGCGCGGTCCGCACCCAGGCCGGGTCCTCGTCGGTGAACACCACGGCGTGCGCGGAGAACGCCAGCACCCCGGCCTCGCGCGCCGACGGCTGCGGCACCACCGTCACCGAGCCGTCCGGCGGCGGGAACAGTCCGCCCGCCGCGTCGGCCATGATCTCCCGCAGTCCGCGCCCGCCCACCCCGACGCCCCCCGTTCCACCGTTCGAAGAGCGTCAGCCTATTCGACCGCCGCGCGGTGCCCGCCGCCCCGTCAGGTCTTCCGGGCCCGGCTCGGCTGCACCCGGCTCGGCTCGCCGGGGGCCTTCGGATGGTCGGGCGGGTACGGCAGCTCGCCCAGCCCCTCGTCCCGCAGCTGGCGCTCGTACAGCTCCAGCAGCCCGTCCAGCCGGTACGCCTTGTCGTCCATCTCCGCCTGGAGGTCGCCGAGTTCGGCGAACCGCGGTGGCACCGTCCGCAGGTCGAAGTCCTCCGGTGCGGCGTCGTCCAGCTCCTCCCAGCGCAGCGGCGTCGAGGCGGTCGCCCGGGGGCGGGCGCGCAGCGAGTAGGCGGAGGCGATGGTCCGGTCCCGGGCCATCTGGTTGTAGTCCACGAAGATCCGCTCGCCGCGCTCCTCCTTCCACCACGCGGTGGTCACCCGGCCCGGCATCCGCTGCTCCAGCACCCGGCCGAGCGCGATCACCGCGTGCCGGCCGTCGGTGAACGTCCACCGCGGCTCCAGCGGCACGTACACGTGCACCCCGCGTCCGCCGGAGGTCTTTGGCCAGCCGCGCAGTCCGTGCTCCTCCAGCACGGCGCGGAGTTCGTGGGCGGCCAGGGCGGCGTCGTGGAAGTCGGTGCCCGGCTGCGGGTCGAGGTCGATCCGCAGCTCGTCGATGTGGTCGGTGTCGGTCCGCCGCACCGGCCACGGGTGGAAGGTCAGACAGCCCAGGTTGGCGGCCCAGAGCACGGCGGCCGGCTCGGTGGGGCAGATCTCGTCGGCGGACCGCCCGCTCGGGAAGCTGATCCGGGCCGTCGGCAGCCACTCCGGCAGGCCCTTCGGCGCCCGTTTCTGGTAGAAGAACTCGCCCGTGACGCCGTCCGGGAACCGCTGCAGCGTGGTCGGCCGGTCCCGCAGCCCGCGCAGCACCCCGTCCGCGACGGCCAGGTAGTACTGCGCGACGTCCAGCTTGGTGAAGCCGCGCTCGGGGTAGTACACCTTGTCCGGATTCGACAGCCGTACGCTGCGCCCGGCGACATCCAGTTCCACGGCTGCGCCCATGCCTCTCACGCTAGACGCGCTCCGCCCGGCGCGCGCCCCGGAACGGTTGGCGCGAGGATCGGAGCCATGGACCTGCCCGTGATGCCGCCGGTGGCGCCGATGCTCGCCAAGTCGGTCGCCAAGATCCCGCCGGGAATGCAGTACGAGGCCAAGTGGGACGGCTTCCGCACCGTCGTCTTCCGCGACGGCGACGAGGTCGAGCTCGGCAGCCGCACCGGAAAGACGCTCACCAGGTACTTCCCCGAACTGGTGGAGGCCCTGAAGCGGGAGCTGCCGCCGCGCTGCGTGCTGGACGGCGAGGTGGTGATCGCCCGGGACGGCCGGCTGCGGTTCGAGGAGCTGCTGGAGCGGATCCACCCGGCGGCCAGCCGGGTGCGGCTGCTGGCCGAGCGCACCCCCGCCTCCTTCGTCGCCTTCGACCTGCTCGCGCTCGGCGACGTCTCGCTGCTCGACGAGCCGCTCTCGGTGCGCCGCCCGGCCCTGGAGGCGGCGCTCGGCGGGGCCGCCGACCCGGTCTTCACCGCCCCCGCGTCCACCGACCGCGAGCTGGCGCAGAGCTGGTTCGCCGAGTTCGAGGGGGCCGGACTGGACGGCGTGGTGGCCAAGCCGCTGGACCAGCCCTACCGGCCGGGGGAGCGGACCATGTTCAAGATCAAGCACGAGCGCACCGCCGACTGCGTGGTGGCCGGCTACCGCGAGCACAAGAGCGGACCGGTGGTCGGCTCGCTGCTGCTCGGCATCAACGACGCCGAGGGCCGCCTGCAGCACGTCGGCGTCTGCGCCGCCTTCTCGATGGCCCGCCGACGTGAACTCGTCGAGGAACTGGCGCCGTTGCGGATGACGGACGTCTCCGCCCACCCGTGGGGCGGCTGGGCGGACGAGGCCGCCCACGCCGATGCCCGGCTGCCCGGCGCGGTCAGCCGCTGGACCGGCGGCAAGGACCTCTCCTGGGTGGCGCTGCGCCCCGAGCGGGTGGTCGAGGTGGCCTACGACCACATGGAGGGCACCCGGTTCCGGCACACCGCCCAGTTCCGCCGCTGGCGCCCGGACCGCACCCCGGAGAGCTGCACCTACGCGCAGCTGGAGGAGCCGGTCTCCTACGACCTGGCCCGGGTCCTGGGGAGCTGACCGGTCGACGGGGCCGCCGGCCGGTCAGCTCCCCGGGCCACCGGGGGGACCGCTCAGGTCACCGAGGCGGACGGCGACGAGCTCGCCGTCGCGGGCGGGAACGAGTAGACGTTCCCCGGCGAGACGATCTCGGTGATCGCCTTGGCGAAGAGCGTCGACGGCTCCTCGCCCTGGGACGAGATGTCCGTGTTCAGCAGCACCGCCAGGGTGGCCTGCGCCGACGGCAGGTAGACCACGGCGCTCTGGTAGCCGGGCAGCGAGCCGTTGTGCCCGACCCAGCCGTGGTTGACGAACAGCCCGAGCCCGTAGCCGACGTCCGGCAGCGGGGTGGGCGGCGTCACCAGCCGCTCCGCCTGGGTGGCCGGCTTGAGCAGCGTGCCGGTGGCCAGCACCTTCGCCCACTTCTGCATGTCGGCCAGGTCGGAGATGACCGCGCCCGCCGCCCAGGCCCAGGACGGGTTCCAGTCGGTGGCGTCCGCGATCGAGCCGTCCGGCGTCTGGTCGGTGTACCCGCGGGCGTGCGGCTGGGGGAACGCCGCGTCGGTCGGGAAGACCGTCCGGCCCAGCCCGGCCGGGTCGAACACCTGCTGCTTCAGGAAGACGTCGAGCGGCTGCCCGCTCAGCTTCTCCACCACCAGGCCGATCAGCACGGTGTTGGTGTTGCTGTACTCGAAGGCGCTGCCCGGGGCGAAGTCCGCGGGGTGGTCGAAGGCGTAGGAGAGCAGCTGCTGCGGGGTGAAGACGCGGTTCGGGTCGTTGACCACGGCCTGCTGGAAGTCCGGGTCCGCGCTGTAGTTGAAGAGGCCGCTGCGCATGTCGGCGAGCTGGCGCAGGGTGATCGTGTCCCCGCCGGGCACGCCCGCGACGTACTTGCCGACCGGGTCGTCCAGACCGGCCTTGCCCTGGTCGACCAGCCGGAGCAGCCCGGTGACGGTGAAGGTCTTGGTCTCGCTGCCGATCCGCATGTTCAGCCCGGTGACCATCGGCGTACCGGCGACCTTGTCGGAGACGCCGAAGGCCTTGAGGTAGCTGCCGTCGGGCGTGGTCAGAGCGACCATCACCCCGGGGACGGAGGCCTCGCTCAGCACCTTCTGCACCGCCGAGTCCAGCCGGGCGGTGACGTCCGGGGTGAGCGCGGCCACGGTGCCGCCGGCCGTCGGCGAGGAGCCGGACGCGCTCGGCGAGCCCGAAGCGGAGCCCGAAGCGGAGCCTGAGGCGGAGGAGGCGGCGGAGGACGAGCCGGACGACGGACCCGACGACGGGCCGGACGGGCCTGCCGAGGGGCTGAGCGCGGCGGGGACGGCCGTGACCGGGCCGGCGGGCGGGGGGTCGGACGCCGTCCGGCCGGAGCAACCCGCGGCGGCCAGCAGACCGGTCAGGGCCAGTACCGCGGTGGCCGCCCGCACGGAGCGGCGGGGGAGCGGGGCGAGCGGCCGTCGTGTCTTCGTCATGATCGGAGCGCCTCTCTGGACCGAACGGCCCCGGAGCGGCGCTCCACGGGGCCATGGGGGAGCGATCGCCACCGTATGCGCGCCACGACCGGCCCGCGCGCGGGCCGCCGCCGCACTGGCCCGAACGGCCCCACCCCCGGTCACCCCGGAACCGCCGGCGCGCCGAACCAGCCGAACCCCCGGTCATCCCGGCCCGGTTCACGCCCGGCCGGGCCGCCGCGCCCGTGCCGAGCGCCCCCAGCGCTCCGCCGAACGGGTGGCCACCGGCACGCCGCGCCGGTGGCCGGGCCCGGCTCGGGCACGATCGTTTAGCCCAGCTGTGGCGCCCCTTAAGAATTCCTCGATGGACCGCACCCCCTCCCACCAGGCAGATTGCTCCATGTTCGGTGCGAGGAGGCAGGAGCAGCCACCCCGCCGGGCCCCGTCGGCCTGCCCTCACCAGGCCGCCCCACCATGCGTCAGGAGCCGCCGCAGTGAAGGCACTCGTCAAGCAGAAGGCAGAGCCCGGACTCTGGCTGATGGACGTCCCGAAGCCTGCCATCGGCCCCGGCGAGGTGCTGATCAAGGTGCTGCGCACCGGGATCTGCGGCACCGACCTGCACATCCGCAAGTGGGACGGCTGGGCCCAGCAGACCATCCGGACCCCGCTCGTCCTCGGCCACGAGTTCGTCGGCGAGGTGGCCGAGATCGGCGCGGCCGTCGCGGACATCTCGGTCGGCGACCTGGTCAGCGGCGAGGGCCACCTGGTCTGCGGCAAGTGCCGCAACTGCCTGGCCGGCCGACGTCACCTCTGCCGCAACACCGTCGGCCTCGGGGTCGGCCGGGACGGTGCCTTCGCCGAGTTCGTCGCGCTGCCCGCCTCCAACGTCTGGGTGCACCGGGTCCCGGTGGACCTCGACGTCGCGGCGATCTTCGACCCCTTCGGCAACGCCGTGCACACCGCGCTCTCCTTCCCGCTGGTCGGCGAGGACGTGCTGATCACCGGTGCCGGTCCGATCGGCATCATGGCCGCCGCCGTCGCCAAGCACGCCGGCGCGCGCAACGTGATGATCACCGACGTCTCGCCGTACCGCCTCGACCTGGCCCGCGAGGTCGGTGTCACGCTGGCCCTGAACGTGGCCGAGCACACCATCGAGGAGGGCCAGCAGAAGCTCGGCCTGCGCGAGGGCTTCGACGTCGGCCTGGAGATGTCCGGCCGCCCCGAGGCGATGCAGTCGATGATCGCCAACATGACCCACGGCGGGAAGATCGCCATGCTCGGCCTGCCCGCCGAGCAGTTCCCGGTCGACTGGGCCTCGGTCGTCACCTCGATGATCACCATCAAGGGCATCTACGGCCGCGAGATGTTCGAGACCTGGTACGCGATGTCCGTCCTGCTGGAGGGCGGGCTCGACCTCAGCCCCGTGATCACCGGCCGCTACGCCGCCGCCGACTTCGAGGCCGCCTTCGACGAGGCCGCGAGCGGCCGCTGCGGCAAGATCATCCTCGACTGGACCGTCTGAGACCGTCTGACCCCCTCTAGGGAGACACCGTGTTCGACAACGTGCGCGACGACCTGGCCGCCACCCTCGACGAGATCCGCGAGGCCGGCCTGTTCAAGCCGGAGCGGGTGATCGGCACCCCGCAGAGCGCCGCCGTCACCGTCACCGCCGGCGGGCAGCCCGGCGAGGTACTGAACTTCTGTGCCAACAACTACCTCGGCCTCGCGGACCACCCCGAGGTGCTCACCGCCGCCAAGGACGCCCTGGACCGCTGGGGCTACGGGATGGCCTCGGTCCGGTTCATCTGCGGCACCCAGGACGTCCACAAGGAGCTGGAGGACCGCCTCTCCGGGTTCCTCGGCCAGGAGGACACGATCCTCTACTCCTCCTGCTTCGACGCCAACGGCGGCGTCTTCGAGACCCTGCTCGACGAGCGCGACGCCGTCATCTCCGACGCGCTGAACCACGCGAGCATCATCGACGGCATCCGCCTCTGCAAGGCCCGCCGGCTGCGCTACGCCAACCGCGACCTGGCCGACCTGGAGCAGCAGCTCAAGGAGGCCCAGGGCGCCCGCCGCCGGCTGGTCGTCACCGACGGCGTCTTCTCGATGGACGGCTACGTCGCCCCGCTGCGCGAGATCTGCGACCTGGCCGAGCGCTACGACGCCATGGTCATGGTCGACGACTCGCACGCGGTCGGCTTCGTCGGCCCGAACGGGCGCGGCACCCCCGAGCTGCACGGCGTGATGGACCGCGTCGACATCATCACCGGCACCCTCGGCAAGGCCCTCGGCGGCGCCTCCGGCGGCTACGTCGCGGCGCGCCGCGAGATCGTCGCCCTGCTGCGCCAGCGCTCGCGGCCGTACCTGTTCTCCAACTCGCTCGCCCCGGTGATCGCCGCCGCCTCGCTGAAGGTGCTCGACCTGGTCGAGCGCTCGACCGAGCTGCGCGAGAAGCTGGCCGCCAACACGGCGCTGTTCCGCTCGCGGATGACCGAGGCCGGCTTCGAGATCCTGCCCGGCGACCACCCGATCGCCCCGGTCATGATCGGCGACGCGGCCGAGGCCGGCCGGCTCGCCGAGCTGCTGCTGGAGCGCGGCGTGTACGTGATCGGCTTCTCCTTCCCGGTCGTGCCGCACGGCGCGGCCCGGATCCGGGTGCAGCTGTCCGCCGCGCACTCCACCGAGGACGTCGAGCGCGTGGTGGCGGCCTTCGTCGACGCCCGCGCCGCCCTGGGGGAGTAGCCCCCGGCCGGGGCACCTCCCGGGACCGCCCGTGGCCCGTCCGCCCGGAACCGGACGCGCCACGGGCACCCCCGGGCCGCCGTGCGGCGCACCACGTCCGCTCGGCACCCCGCCGCCGCACGGTGCGCCGCGGCGCACCACCAGAGACCAACTGCCCCACCCTCCCGCCCGGGAGTGGGACGTCGGCCCGGCCGACGTCC
>NZ_JBEXYD010000060.1:0-45147 GCF_040630735.1 Kitasatospora sp. NPDC005748 | reverse complement strand
GGCGAATGCGCCACGAAGTCCGTCGCCGGAATCCGCCACCGCAACACCTTGCGCGAAGCCAACTCACGCTCGAACTCCGACAACGCCTCCGGCTCACCCGACACCACCACCGCAGCCGGGCCATTCACCGCCGCCACCGACAGGCGCTCGCCCCAACCCTCGACGATCTCCCGCACCGCCTGCGACGGCATCACCACCGACACCATCGAACCCTGCACCGACAAACTCGTCAGCGCCCGAGCCCGCACCGCCACCACACGCGCACCGTCCTCCAGACTGAGCATCCCCGCGACCGTCGCCGCCGCGATCTCACCCTGCGAATGACCCACCACCGCATCGGGCGTGACGCCCGCGGCCTCCCACACCGCCGCCAGCGACACCATCACCGCCCACAGCACCGGCTGCACCACATCAGCCGCGTCCAGACCCGGCGCACCCTCGGCACCCGCCAGAACCTCACTCAACGACCAGTCCACATACGGCGCCAGCGCCGCCTCACACTCCGCCAACCGCGCCGCGAACACCGGACTGCACAAAGCCAGTTCACGGCCCATGCCAACCCACTGCGCACCCTGACCCGCGAACACGAACGCCGTCCGACCACCCGAACGGGCAACCCCCGACACCACCCCGGCCGCACCCGACCCGGCCACCAGGCCACCCAGCCCCGACACCAACTCCTCACGACCACCACCGACCACCACCGCCCGGTGCTCGAACACCGACCGCGTCGCCGCCAACGACCACGCCACACCCACCGGATCCACCGACGGCCGCGCCGACACCCACTCCCGAAGCCGATCCGCCTGACCCGCCAACGCCTCCGACGACTGCGCCGACACCGGCCACGCCACCGGCCCGGCCGGCTCCAGCACCGCCACCGCCCCGGCCTCACCGACCGGCTCGTCCAGGGCGTCCGCCTCCTCGGCGACCGCGGCCGGCGCCTCCTCCAGGATGACGTGCACGTTGGTGCCGCTCATCCCGAAGCCGGACACACCGGCCCGGCGGACGTGCTCGCCGGTGGGCCACGCCACCGGCTCGGTCAGCAACCGCACCTCGCCCGCCGACCAGTCCACGTGCGGGGTCGGCTCGTCCACGTGCAGCGTCTGCGGGAGCTGCTCGTTCTGCAGCGCCAGCACCATCTTCATCACCCCGGCCACACCGGCCGCGGCCTGGGTGTGCCCGATGTTCGACTTCACCGAACCCAGCCACAACGGCCGGCCCTCCGGCCGGTCCTGGCCGTAGGTGGCGATCAGCGCCTGCGCCTCGATCGGGTCGCCCAGCGTGGTCGCCGAACCGTGCGCCTCGACCACGTCCACGTCGGCGGGCGACACCCGGGCGCTGGCCAGCGCCGCGCGGATCACCCGCTGCTGTGAGGGGCCGTTGGGGGCGGTCAGACCGTTGGACGCACCGTCCTGGTTGATCGCCGAACCGCGGATCACCGCGAGCACCTTGTGCCCGTTGCGCCGCGCGTCCGACAGCCGCTCCACCACGAGCATGCCCGCGCCCTCGGCGAAGCCGGAGCCGTCGGCCGCCGCGGCGAAGGACTTGCAGTGCCCGTCCATCGAGATGCCGCCGGCCTTGGCGAAGGCCACGAACACCCCGGGGGTGGCGGTGACGGTGGCCCCGCCGGCCAGGGCGAGCGAGCACTCACCGGAACGCAGCGCCTGGGCGGCCAGGTGCAGCGCCACCAGCGAGGAGGAGCACGCCGTGTCCACCGTGACCGCCGGGCCCTCCAGGCCGAAGGTGTAGGACAGCCGGCCCGAGAGCACGCTGGTCGCGTTCCCGGTCACCAGGTGGCCCTCGACGACCTCGGTGCCCTCCAGTTGGACGTCGGTCGCGTACCGGGAGCTGTAGCCGCCGACGAAGGCGCCGGTCTGGCTGCCGCGCAGCGTCGCGGGGTCGATCCCGGCCCGCTCGAACGCCTCCCAGGAGGTCTCCAGCAGCAGCCGCTGCTGCGGGTCCATCGCCAGCGCCTCACGCGGCGAGATGCCGAAGAACCCCGCGTCGAAGGCGCTGGCGTCCTGGACGAAGCCGCCGGCCTGGGTGTACGACTCGCCGTGCGGGTCGGTGTCCGGGTAGAGGCTCTCCAAGTCCCAGCCGCGGTCGCGCGGGAACGGGCCGATCGCGTCCGAGCCCGAGGCCAGCAGGCGCCACAGCTCCTCCGGGCTGGCCGCGCCGCCGGGGAAGCGACAGGCCATGCCGACGATCGCGATGGGCTCGTCCGCGGCGCCGGTGGCCACCGGCGCGGCGGGCGCCGCGACGGCGGGCAGGTCGCCCGCCAGCTCGCCGCGCAGCAGCGTGGCGAGCGCGGTCGGGGTGGGGTAGTCGAAGACCAGCGTCGCGGGCAGCCGCAGGCCGGTCTCGGCGTTCAGACGGTTGCGCAGCTCGACGGCGGTCAGCGAGTCGAAGCCGACGTCGGTGAACGGGCGGCCGGTGTCGATCGCGTCCGCCGAGGCGTGCCCCAGCGTGGCGGCGACATGGGCGAGGACGAGGTCCAGCAGCACCCGGTCCCGCGCGGGGCCGGAGACCGCCGCGAGCCGGCGCCGGAGCGCCTCGGCCGCGTCGGCGCCGGTGCCGGTGGCGGCGGCCGAGACGGCCGTGCGCCGGACGGACACCCCGGCCAGCGTGCGCCACAGCGGCGGGACGTCCGCGCTGCCGGCGGCCTGCGCCCGCAGCGCCGCCAGATCGAGGCGGGCGGGCATCAGCACCGCCTCGTCCCGGGCCAGCGCCACGTCCAGGACGACCAGGCCGTCCTCGGCGCCGAGCGGGACGAAGCCGCGGTCGATCCGCGACAGCGAGGTCCGGTCCAGGTTCCGGCCGATGCCCGCCTCGTGCATCCACGGGCCGAGCTGCAGCGACATCCCCGCGAGGCCGGCGGCCCGGCGGTACCCGGCCAGGGCGTCCAGGAAGGAGTTCGACGCCACGTAGCTGGCCTGGCCGGCCGCGCCGAAGGTGGAGGCCGCGGACGAGAACAGGACGAAGCGCTCCAGGTCCAGCCCGGCCGTCAGCTCGTGCAGGTTCCAGGCCGCGTCGACCTTCGGCCGCATGACGGCCGCCAGCCGCTCCGGCGTCAGCGACGCGATCACGCCGTCGTCGACGACGCCCGCCGAGTGGACCACGGAGCCCAGCGGGTTCTCGGCCGGGATCCGGTCCAGCACCTCGGCCAGCGCGTCCCGGTCGGCCGCGTCGCACGCGACGATCCGGACCCAGACGCCCAGCTCCGCCAGCTCGGCCGCCAGCGCGGCGGCTCCGGCGGCGGCCGGGCCGGAGCGGCTGGTCAGCACTGCACCACCGGCCCGGCCGGTCGCCACCAGGTGCTTGGCGACCAGCCCGCCCAGCGTCCCGGTGCCGCCCGTCACCAGCAGCGAACGCGCCGCCGGGTCGGCCACCGCGTCGGCCGGCCAGATGACCGGCTCCAGCTCGCCCGAGGGGCGGGTCAGGCGCCGGCCGTAGGCGGCCTCGCCGCGGATCGCCAGCTCGGGCTCGTCGCCGCCGACCACGGTGGCCAGCAGCGCGCTTCGGGCGCCGGCCTCGACGGCCGGGAGATCGGCCAGGACCAGCCGGCCCGGGTTCTCGGCCTGGGCGGACCGCAGCAGCCCCCGTACGGAGGCCGCCGCCAGGTCCGTCACCGCCTCGCCGCCGGCGTCCACGGCGCCCCGGGTGACGACCACCAACCGCGCGGCGTCCAGGCGTGGTTCGTCCAGCCACTCGCGCACCAGCCGCAGTGCCTCGGCACCGGCCCGGCGCACCGTGTCCGGGAGGCCGGCGCCCTGGTCCGCGACCCCGCCGAGCAGGGCGTCCGCGCACAGCAGGACGGTGCCGGGAGCGGCCTCGCCCGTCTCGACGGCGGCGGCCAGCTCGGCGATGCCGGCGAAGGCGCGCACCGGCACAGCGGCGGCGCCCAGCTCGTCGACCAGCCCGAAGCGGTCGGCGCCGATCAGCGCCCACTCGCCGGCCGGGGCGGCCCCGGCTGGCACCTCGGTCCACTCCTGGACGAACAGCGAGTCGTTCAACTCGTTCTGCGCGGAGCGCAGTTGGTCCATCGCGACGAGTCGCTTCACCAGCGACCCCACCGACACCACGGGTGCGCCGGTGGCGTCCGCCGCGGTCAGCGACACACCGCCCTGGGCGTCCTGGCGCAGCCGCACCCGCAGCACCGACGCGCCACCGGCGTGCAGCTCGACCCCGGTCCACGCGAACGGCATCGGCACCTGGCCCGGCTCGGCCTCGACGACCGGCTCCGCCAGCAGCGAGGCGTGCAGGGCGGCGTCGAGCAGCGCCGGGTGCAGGCCGAACGCGCCGGCCTCGGCCGCCGCCTCCTCGGGCAGCGCGACCTCGGCGAAGACGTCCTCGCCCCGGCGCCAGGCGGCCCGCAGGCCGTGGAACGTCGGGCCGTACACCTCGGCGAGGTGCACCGCGTACACGTCGGTGATGTCCACCGGTGCGGCGTCCTTCGGCGGCCACACCACGAAGTCCTCGTCGGTCCGCCCGGCCGCGGTGGCGGGGGCGACCACACCGCTCGCGTGCAGGACCCAGGCCTGCGGGGCGGCCGTCTCCTCGGGGCGGGAGAACACCTCGACCCCGCGGCGGCCCTCGGCGTCGGGCGCGGCCACGACCACCTGGAGCTGGACCCCGCCGCGGTCGGCGGGCAGCACCAGCGGTGCGTGCAGCGTCAGTTCCTCCAGCAGGCCGCAGCCCACCTGGTCACCGGCGCGCACCGCGAGCTCCACGAAGCCGGTGCCGGGCAGCAGGACGACGCCGCCGACGGCGTGGTCGGCCAGCCAGGCGTGCGTGCGCAGCGACACCCGGCCCATGCACACCAGGCCCGCGCCACCGGCCAGTTCCACCACCGCGCCGAGCATGGGGTGGCCCACCGCGCCCAGGCCGAGCGACAGCGCGTCGCCGCCGCCCGGGCGCGCGGAGCGCAGCTCGCCCAGCGTGCCCTTGGGCCAGAACCGTTCGTGCTGGAAGGCGTAGGTCGGCAGGTCCACTCCCGGTCCGGCCGGGAGCACGGCGGCCCAGTCGACGGCCGCGCCGCTGACGAAGGCCTCGGCGAAGGAGGTGACCAGGCGGGTCGCACCGCCGTCGTCACGCCGCAGGGTGCCGCAGACGGCGGCGGGCACCGCGCCCGGCCCAGCCTCCTGGGTGACCTCCTCCAGCGACTCGGTCATCGCGCCGAGCAGCACCGGGTGCGGGGAGACCTCGACGAACACCCGGTGCCCCTGACCCGCCAGGGTCCGCACCGCGCGGTCGAAGTGCACCGTCGCCCGCAGGCTGCCGTACCAGTAGGCGGCGTCCAACTCCTCACCGGTCAGCGTCTCCCCGGTCATCGCGGACACCATCGGGATCCGGCCCGGGCGCGGTTCCACCGCGGCCAGCACGGACATGATCTCCGCTTCCAGCCGCTCGACCTGCGCACTGTGCGAGGCGTAGTCCACCGCGACCATCCGAGCCCGGACACCCTCGGCCTCGAACTCCGCCTTCAACTCCTCCAGGGCCTCCGGCTCACCCGAAACCACCACCGCCGAAGGCCCGTTGACCGCCGCCAGCGACAGCCGCTCACCGAACCGGGCGATCCGCTCCTCCACCACCGCGGCGCTCCGGCTCACCGACAGCATCCCGCCGAGCCCGGCCAGCACCTTCAACGACTTCGAACGCAGCGCCACCACCCGGGCGCCGTCCTCCAGCGACAGCATCCCGGCCACCGTCGCCGCCGCGATCTCACCCTGCGAATGCCCGACCACCGCCTCGGGCACCACCCCGGCGGCCTCCCAGACCGCCGCCAGCGACACCATCACCGCCCACAGCGCGGGCTGGACGACATCCGCCGCCTTCAGCTCCGGCGCGCCCTCGGCGCCCGCCAGGACCTCACCCAGCGACCAGTCCACATACGGCGCCAGCGCCGCCTCGCACTCCGCCAGCCGTGCCGCGAACACCGGGCTCGACCGCGCCAACTCCTGGCCCATGCCGAGCCATTGCGAACCCTGACCGGGGAAGACGAAGACCGGCCGCGCGTCGGCCCGGGCCACGCCCGCGACGACGGCGCCGCTGGGCACGCCGTCGGCCAGGCTCTCCAGCCCGGCCGCCAGCTCCGCGCCGTCCCCGCCCACGACCACGGCGCGGTGCTCGAAGGTCGCGCGCATGGTCGCCAGCGACCACGCCACGTCCGCGGGCTCCGCCTCCGGCCGCGCCGCCACCCAGTCCCGCAGCCGGCCGGCCTGCGCCGCCAGCCCCTCGGCCGAGCGGCCCGACACCGGCCACGCGCCGGCGCCCGAGACGACCCGCGGCGCGGCCTCCACCGGCTCCGCGTCCTCCTCGGCGGGTGCCTCCTCCAGGATCAGGTGGGCGTTGGTGCCGCTGCCACCGAAGGACGACACGCCCGCGCGGCGGACCCGCTCGCCGGCCGGCCACGGGACGGACTCGGTCAGCAGCTCCACCTCACCGGCGGACCAGTCGACGTGCGGGGTGGGCTCGTTGACGTGCAGCGTCCGCGGCAACCGGCCGTTGCGCAGCGCCATCACCATCTTGATCACGCCGGCCACCCCGGAGGCGGCCTGGGTGTGTCCGAGGTTGGACTTCACCGACCCCAGCCAGAGCGGCTGCCCGCCGCCGCGCTCCTGGCCGTACGTCGCCAGCAGCGCCTGCGCCTCGATCGGGTCGCCGAGCTTGGTGCCGGTGCCGTGGGCCTCCACCGCGTCGATGTCGGCGGCGGACAGCCGGGAGCTCTCCAGCGCGGCGCGGATCACCCGCTGCTGCGAGGGGCCGTTGGGGGCGGTCAGACCGTTGGACGCGCCGTCCTGGTTGATCGCCGAGCCGCGGATCACCGCGAGCACCTTGTGCCCGTTGCGGCGCGCGTCGGAGAGCTTCTCCACGACGAGCATGCCGGTGCCCTCGGCCCAGCCGGTGCCGTTCGCGTCGTCGGAGAAGGCGCGGCAGCGGCCGTCCACCGACAGGCCCTGCTGGCGGGAGAACTCGACGAACATGCCGGGCTGCGCCAGCACGGTCACACCGCCGGCGAGTGCCATCGAGCACTCCCCGGCGCGGATCGCCTGGCAGGCCAGGTGCAGCGCGACCAGCGAGGAGGAGCACGCCGTGTCCACCGTGACGGCGGGGCCCTCCAGGCCCATGACGTAGGAGACCCGGCCGGAGAGCACGGCGGTCAGGTTGCCGGTCATCATGTGGCCTTCCAGCCCGGCCGTGCCCCCTTCCGCCAGCTCCAGGTTCACCAGGTAGTTCGAGGTGAAACCACCGACGAAAACGCCCGTCCGGCTGCCCTTCAGCGTTCCCGCGTCGATTCCCGCGCGCTCCAGCGCCTCCCAGGCGACTTCGAGCAGCAGGCGCTGCTGCGGGTCCATCGCGACGGCTTCCCGCGGGCTGATCCCGAAGAACGCGGCGTCGAATCCGCTGGCGTCCTTCACGAAGGCCCCGGACTGGGTGTACGACCGGCCGGACTTCTCCGGGTCCGGGTCGTAGATGCTCTCCAGGTCCCAGCCGCGGTCGGTGGGGAACTCGCCCACCGCGTCGCCGCCGGCCGCCAGCAGCTCCCAGAGGTCCTCCGGGGTCTCCACGTTGCCCGGGTAGCGGCACGCCATGCCGACGATCGCCAGCGGCTCGTACTCGCCGGCCTCCAGCTTGTGCAGGCGCTTGCGCGTCTCCTGGAGCTCGGCCGCGGTCTTCTTGAGGTAGTCGAAGAGTTTCTCTTGGTTATCCACAGTGACCCCTTACCAAAACATGCCGTCAATTAGCGCGAAGTAACTAGTTGGACAGACCAAGTTCCTTGTCGAGAAACTCAAACACCTGGTCGGGTGTCGCCGATTCGAGTTCAACCTCGCCGCTGCCGGATTCCGCTTCGCCCTGCTTCTCGATCCACTTCGACAGAATGCTCTGCAGCCGCCTCGTGATTCGCTCGCTCGTGTCCTGGTCGGGTGCCGGACCGGACAGGCTGGATTCGAGCCGGTCGAGGTCGTCGAGCACCGGCACCGAGTCCGCCTCGTCCGGGGCGAGTTCGGTGCGCAGCCAGGCGGCCACCGCCACCGGGGTGGGGTAGTCGAAAATCAACGTAGCGGGCACCCGCAGTCCGGTCGCGGTGTTCAACCGGTTGCGGATCTCCACCGCGGTCAGCGAGTCGAACCCGAGGTCCTTGAAGGCCTGCTGGGCCTGGACGCCGTCCGCCGACGCGTGGCCCAGGACCACGGCCGCCTCGGCCCGTACGAGGTCCGACAGCAGCCGCTCCTGCTCGGCCCGGTCCAGGCCCGCCAGCCGCCGGCCCAGCTCGCCCTCCCCCGCGCCGGCCGCCTCGGCGGGCCGGGCGGCGGCGGTGGTGGCGATCCGGCGGACCTCCGGCAGGTCCCGCACCAGCGGGGCCTTCGGCAGGTCCACCGCGGTCTGCGCCAGCAGGGCCCAGTCCACGTCCATCACCGTCACCACGGCGTCGGGGCCGCGCAGCGACTCGTCCAGGGCCCGGACCGCCAGCTGCGGGTCCATCGCCGACATCGGGAGCTTCTTCATCCGCTCCCGGATCGCCTCCTTGGACTCCGCCAGGCCGCCGCCGCCCCACTGGCCCCAGGCCACCGACAGACCGGTCAGCCCGCGGGCCCGCCGGTTCTCGGCCAGGGCGTCGAGGTGGGCGTTGGCGGCCGCGTAGTTGCCCTGCCCGGCGGAGCCGAGGGTCGACGCCGCGGAGGAGAACAGCACGAAGGCGTCCAGGTCCAGGTCGGCGGTCAGCTCGTCGAGGTGGGCGGCGCTCGCGGCCTTGGCGGCCAGCACCGTCTCCAGTCGGGCCGGGGTGAGGCGGTCGACCACGCCGTCGTCCAGGACAGCGGCGGTGTGCAGCACCGAGGACAGCGCCGGACCGGTCTTCCCGATCCGGTCCACCAGCCCGGCCAGCGCCGCGCGGTCGCTCACGTCGCAGGAGACGACGTCCACCGCGGTGCCGCGCTCCGCCAGTTCGGCGACCGTGGCCGCGACCCCGGCGGCCGCCGGGCCGGAACGGCCCGTCAGCACGACGCGCGGCGCGCCCCCTTCGGCCAGCCAGCGGGCCACGTGCCCGGCGATGGCGCCGGTGCCGCCGGTGATCAGCACGCTGCCGCGCGGGGTCCAGCGGTCCTCACCGGCCCGCACCCCGGCGGCCCGGCTCATCCGGCGGCCCAGCATCCCGGCCGGGCGGATGGCGACCTGGTCCTCGCCGCAGCCGGCGAGCACCGCGACCAGCCGGGCGCCGGCCCGGTCGTCCAGCACCTCGGGCAGGTCGATCAGACCGCCCCAGCGGTCCGGGTGCTCCAGGCCGACGACCCGGCCGAGGCCCCAGACCTGTGCCTGCGCCGGAGCGGTCGGCAGCTCGCCGGGCGTGGCCGCGACCGCGCCGCGGGTGGCCGGCCAGAGCGGTGCCTCGATCCCGGCGTCGCCGAGCGCCTGGATGAGGGTCAGGGTGGCGGCCAGCCCGCCGGTCACCACCGGGTGGTCCGGCAGCGGTGTCCCGTCCAGCGCCAGCAGCGACAGCACGCCGGTCACGCCGGACGGCTCCGCGCCCGCCTCCCGGAGCGCCCGTGCGAGCAGCGCGGACAGGACGACGCGGTCCGTCGTCCCGGCCGGGACCTCGACCGGCACGACCTCGGCCCCGCGCACACCCAGCGCGACCGCGCAGCCCTGCGCCAGGTCGCCGGCGGCGTCCGCCTCGGGCACCGCGACGAGCCAGGTGCCGGTGAGCACGCCCGGGTCGGGCTCGGCGACCGGCGCCCAGCCCATCCGGTAGCGCCAGCTCGCGGTGGTCGAGCGGTCCAGGTCGTGGCGCCGCCACGTCGTCAGCGCGGGCAGCAGTTCGCCGAGCCGCTCGCGTCCGTCCTCGATCGCCAGGGTGTCCGCGAGCTGCTCCAGGTCGCCGCCCTCGACGGCCGCCCAGAACGCGGACTCGGCCGGTGTGGCCGCCCCGTCCCGGCCGGTGGCCGGGCCGCCCGCCGGCAGCGCCGAGGGGACCTTCGGCCAGAAGCGGTCGTGCCGGAAGGCGTACGTCGGCAGGTCCACCCGCCGGCCGGCCGGGAGGACGGCCGTCCAGTCGACGGCCGCGCCGTTCACGAAGGCCTCGGCGAGCGAGGTCAGCAGGCGCTGGGCGCCGCCGTCGTCACGCCGCAGGGTGCCGCAGACGGCGGCGGGCACGGCGGCCGCGCCCGCCTGCTGCGCGACCTCCTCCAGGGACTCGGTCATCGCGCCGAGCAGCACCGGGTGCGGGGAGACCTCGACGAACACCCGGTGCCCCTGACCGGCGAGCGTGCGCACCGCCCGGTCGAAGTGCACCGTCGCCCGCAGGCTGCCGTACCAGTAGGCGGCGTCCAACTCCTCACCGGTCAGCGTCTCACCGGTCATCGCGGACACCATCGGGATCCGGCCCGGGCGCGGTTCCACCGCGGCCAGCACGGACATGATCTCCGCTTCCAGCCGCTCGACCTGCGCACTGTGCGAGGCGTAGTCCACCGCGACAAGGCGGGCACGCACGCCCTCGGCCTCGAACTCCGCCTTCAGCTCCTCCAGCGCCTCCGGCTCACCCGAAACCACCACCGCGGACGGGCCGTTGACGGCCGCCAGCGACAGCCGCTCACCGAACCGCGCGATCCGCTCCTCCACCACGGCCGCCGACCGGCTCACCGACAGCATCCCGCCCAGGCCCGCCAGCACCTTCAACGACCGCGAACGCAGCGCCACCACCCGGGCGCCGTCCTCCAGCGACAGCATCCCCGCGACGGTCGCCGCCGCGATCTCGCCCTGCGAATGCCCGACCACCGCCTCGGGCACCACCCCGGCGGCCTCCCAGACCGCCGCCAGCGACACCATCACCGCCCACAGCGCCGGTTGGACGACATCCGCCGCCTTCAACTCCGTCACACCCGCGAGGACATCGGCCAGCGACCAGTCCACATACGGCGCCAGCGCCGCCTCGCACTCCGCCAGCCGCGCCGCGAACACCGGGTTCACCGCGGCCAGTTCACGGCCCATCCCGACCCACTGCGAGCCCTGGCCGGGGAAGGCGAACACCGGCCGCGCGTCGGCCCGGGCCACCCCCGACACCACCGACCCCGCGGACACGCCCGCCGCCAGGCTCTCCAGCCCGGCCGCCAGCTCCGCGCCGTCCCCGCCCACGACCACGGCCCGGTACTCGAACAGCGACCGGGTCGCGACCAGCGACCAGGCCAGATCGGCCGGCTCCGCCCCGGGCCGGGCGGCCACCCACTCGCGCAGCCGGCCCGCCTGGCCCGCCAGCGCCTTGGGCGAGCGGCCCGACAGCACCCACGCGCCGGCCCCGGACGGCGCCGGCGCCGCGGGCTCGACGGCGTCGGCCGCCCCGGCCGCCGGTGCCTCCTCCAGGATGATGTGCGCGTTGGTGCCGCTGATCCCGAACGAGGAGACGCCCGCCCGGCGCGGCCGCCCGTTCGCCCGCCACGGCACCGGCTCGGTGAGCAGCCGCACGTGCCCGGCCGACCAGTCGATGTGCGGGGACGGCTCGTCCACGTGCAGCGTCCGCGGCAGTTCCTCGTGCTGGAGCGCCAGCAGCATCTTCATCACCCCGGCCACCCCGGCGGCCGCCTGGGTGTGCCCGAGGTTGGACTTCACCGACCCCAGCCAGACCGGACGGTCCTCGGGGCGGTCCTGCCCGTAGGTCGCCAGCAGCGCCTGGGCCTCGATCGGGTCGCCGAGCTTGGTGCCCGTGCCGTGCGACTCGACCGCGTCCACGTCGGCGGCCGTCAGCCCGCCACTGGCCAGCGCGGCCCGGATCACCCGCTGCTGCGAAGGCCCGTTGGGGGCGGTGAGGCCGTTGGACGCGCCGTCCTGGTTGATCGCCGAACCGCGCACCACCGCGAGCACCGGGTGCCCGTTGCGGCGCGCGTCGGACAGCCGCTCCACCACGAGCATGCCGACGCCCTCGGCCATGCCCATCCCGTCGGCGGACGCGGCGAACGCCTTGGACCGGCCGTCCACAGCCAGCCCGCGCGCCTGGGAGAAGGCGATGAAGCCGTCCGGGGCCGCCATGACGGTGATGCCGCCCGCGAGCGCGAGCGAGCACTCCCCCGCCCGGACCGACTGGCAGGCCAGGTGCAGCGCCACCAGCGACGAGGAGCACGCCGTGTCCATCGTGACGGCGGGCCCCTCCAGGCCGAAGGTGTAGGACAGCCGGCCCGAGAGCACGCTGGTCGCGTTCCCGGTCATCACATGGCCGTCGATGCCCTCGAACTCGGACTCGCCTTCGAGGCTCATCCCGGCGTACCCCGACCCGTAGCCGCCGACGAAGGCGCCGGTCAGGCTGCCGCGCAGGGCGGCCGGGTCGATCCCGGCCCGCTCGAAGGCCTCCCAGGACACTTCGAGGAGCAGCCGCTGCTGCGGGTCCATCGCCAGCGCCTCGCGCGGCGAGATCCCGAAGAACGCCGGGTCGAAGCCGCTGACGTCCCGGACGAAGCCGCCCTCGCGGGTGTAGGACGTCCCGGCGTGCTCGGTGTCCGGGTCGTACAGGGCGTCGAGGTCCCAGCCGCGGTCCTGCGGGAACGGGCCGATCGCGTCCCGGCCCGAGGCCAGCAGCTCCCACAGCTCCTCCGGGCCGGCGGCGCCGCCGGGGAACCGGCAGGCCATGCCGACGATCGCGATCGGCTCGTCCGCCACCGCGGCGGACGGCCGGACCGCCGGGGCCGCGGCGGGCAGGCCGCCCGCGAGCTCGCCGCGCAGCAGCGCGGCCAGCGCGACGGGGGTGGGGTGGTCGAAGACCAGCGTGGCCGGCAGCCGCAGCCCGGTCTCGGTCCGCAGCCGGTTCCGGAGCTCCACCGCGGTCAGCGAGTCGAAGCCCAGGTCGGTGAAGGCCCGGGTGGGCTCGACCGCCTCGGCGGAGGCGTGCCCGAGCACCGCGGCCACGTGCGCCCGGACCAGGTCCAGCAGCGCCCGGTCACGGTCCTGGCCGGATAGCCCGGCCAGCCGGTGCCGCAGCGCCTCGCCGGCCTCGGCCCCGGTCCCGGCCGCAGCGGCGGCCCGCCGGACCCGGCCACCGGCCAGCGCCCGCCACAGCGGCGGGACGTCCCCGCTGCGGGCGGCCCGCGCCCGCAGGTCCGCCAGGTCCAGCCGGGCCGGCACCAGGACCGCCTCGCCGCGGGTGAGCGCCTCGTCCAGCACGGCCAGGCCCTCGTCCGCGCCCAGCGCCGCGACCCCGGACCTGCTGATCCGGGTCAGCAGCCGCTCGCCCAGCTCCCGGCCGATGCCCGCCTCGTGCACCCAGGGGCCCCAGGCCAGCGACAGGCCCGCCAGGCCGGCGGCCCGGCGGTACCCGGCCAGCGCGTCCAGGAAGGAGTTGGCGGCGACGTAGTTGCCCTGCCCCGGTGCGCCGAAGACGGCGGCGGCCGAGGAGAACAGGACGAAGTGCGCCAGGTCCAGGTCCCGGGTGAGTTCGTGCAGGTGCCAGGCCGCATCGACCTTCGGCCGCATGACCGCCGCCAGCCGGTCGGCGGTGAGGGTGCCGATCACGCCGTCGTCGATGATCCCGGCGGCGTGGAAGACGGAACCCAGCGGGCGGTCGGCCGGGATCGTGGCCAGCAGCGCGGCCAGCGCGTCCCGGTCCGCCACGTCGCACGCCACGATCCGGACCGGGGCGCCCAGCTGCGCCAGCTCGGCCGCCAGCGCGGCCGCCCCGGCGGCGGCGGGGCCCGAACGGCTGGTCAGCACCACGCCGTTGACCTGCCCGGTCACCACCAGGTGCCGGGCCACCAGGCCGCCCAGGGTGCCCGTCCCGCCGGTCACCAGGAGCGTCCGCGGGCCGTCGGCCGCGCGGCCCGCGAGGCGTTCAACCGCTGCTCCAGCGCCGGACGGACGGCCCAGCCGCCGGCCCAGCACGGCCGTGTCACGGAGGGCCAGCTCCGGTTCGCCGGTGGCGAGGACGCCCGGGAGAACGGCGATCCGCTCGGCCGTACCGGTGGCGGGCAGGTCCACCAGGACCAGCCGGCCGGGGTTCTCCGACTGCGCCGAGCGCAGCAGACCCCGGACGGCGGCGGCGGCCAGGTCGGCCACGGCCTCGCCCTCCCCGGCGGCCACGCCGCCCCGGGTGACGACCACCAGCCGGGCGTTCTCCAGGCGCTCCTCGGCCAGCCACTCCTGGGCCAGCGCCAGCGCGTCGGCGGTGCGGCGGCGGGCGGCCCCGGCCACGTCGCCGTCCTCGGCCTCCTCGGCCCCCGCACAGACCAGCACGACCTGCGGCTCGGCCCCGGCCGCCTCGGCCGGACCGGTGAAGGACCGGACCGGCACACCGGCCGCGGCCAGCGCCTCGACCAGACCGAACCGGTCGGCGCCGATCAGCGCCCAGTCCCCGGTCGGCTCCTCGGCCACCGGGACCTCGGCCACCGGGGCCCACTCCTCCACGAACAGCGCGTCCGACACCCCGCTGTCGGCGGCCCGCAGCTGCGCGGCCGACACCGGCCGGCTGACCAGCGACTCCACCGACACCACCGGGGAGCCGGCCGGGTCCACGGCCGTCAGCGCCAGCGCGCCCCGGGCGTCCCGCCGCAGCCGCACCCGCAGGACGGTCGCCCCGCTCGCGTGCAGCTCGACGCCCGTCCAGGCGAACGGCATCCGGACCTCGCCAGGCCCGCCGTCCGCGTCCGCGTCCGCCGGGGCCGTGCCCTCCAGCAGCGCGGCGTGCAGGGCCGCGTCGAGCAGCGCCGGGTGCAGACCGAACGCACCCGCCTCGCGCGCCACCGGCTCCGGCAGCGCCACCTCGGCGAAGACGTCCTCGCCGCGCCGCCAGGCGGCCCGCAGCCCGTGGAACGCCGGACCGTACACCTCCGCCAGCCGGACGGCGTACACCTCGCCGACGTCGAGCGCGGTCGCGCCCTCCGGCGGCCAGACCGACAGCTCCCCGGGGGCCGGCCGCTCCGCCGGGGCCGCGGCCACCGCGCCGCTCGCGTGCCGCGTCCAGTCCTGCTGCGGGTCGGACACGTCGGGGCGGGAGAACACCTCGACCGCGCGGCGGCCCTCGGAGTCCGCCTCGGCCAGCACCACCTGGACCTGGACCCCGCCGCCGTCGGCGGGCAGCACCAGCGGCGCCTGGAGCGTCAGTTCCTCCAGCAGGCCGCAGCCCACCTGGTCACCGGCCCGGACCACCAGCTCGACGAAGCCGGTCCCCGGCAGCAGCACCGTCCCGCCCACCGTGTGGTCGGCCAGCCAGGGGTGGGTCCGCACGGAGAGCCGCCCGGTGCAGACCAGGCCCGCGCCGCCGGCCAGTTCGACCGCCGCGCCCAGCAGCGGATGGTCCACCGCGCCCAGGCCCAGCGACGCCGCGTCCCGGCCCGCACCCACCGGCGACAGGGGCAGCATCCCCTGCGGCCAGTACCGCTCGTGCTGGAAGGCGTACGTCGGCAGCTCGACCCGCTCGGCGGCGGGGAGGACGGTGCGCCAGTCCACCGGAGCGCCCTGGACGAAGGCCTCGGCGAACGAGGTGACCAGCCGGGTCACGCCGCCCTCGTCACGGCGCAGCGTGCCGCAGACCGCGGCGGGCACGATGCCCGGGCCGGCCTCCTGGGCGACCTCCTCCAGCGTGTCGTTCATCGCGCCCAGCAGCACCGGGTGCGGCGTCACCTCGATAAACAGCTGGTGCCCCTGGCCCGCCAGCGTGCGCACCGCGCGGTCGTAGTGCACCGTGGCGCGCAGGCTGCCGTACCAGTAGGCGGCGTCCAACTCCTCGCCGGTCAGCGTCTCACCGGTCATCGCGGACACCATCGGGATCCGGCCCCGGCGCGGCGCGATACCGGCCAGGACCTCGGTGATCTCCGCTTCGAGGCGGTCCACCTGGGCCGAGTGCGAGGCGTAGTCCACCGCGACCATCCGGGCCCGGACACCCTCCGCCTCGAACTCCGCCTTCAGCTCCTCCAGGGCCTCGGGCTCACCCGAAACCACCACCGCCGACGGCCCGTTGACGGCTGCCAGAGCAACACGCTCACCGAAGCGGGCGATCCGCTCCTCCACCACCGCGGCCGACCGGCTCACCGACAACATCCCGCCCAGGCCCGCCAGCACCTTCAACGACCGCGAACGCAGCGCCACCACCCGGGCACCGTCTTCCAGCGACAGCATCCCCGCGACGGTCGCCGCCGCGATCTCACCCTGCGAATGCCCCACCACGGCGTCCGGCGCGACACCGGCGGCCTCCCAGACCGCCGCCAGCGACACCATCACCGCCCACAACGCCGGCTGGACGACATCCGCCGCCGTCAACTCCGGCACACCCGCCAGGACATCGGCCAGCGACCAGTCCACAAAAGGCGCCAGCGCCGCCTCGCACTCCGCGAGCCGTGCCGCGAACACCGGGCTCGACAGAGCCAGTTCACGACCCATCCCCACCCACTGCGAACCCTGCCCCGCGAACGCGAACACCACCCGCGCACCCGGCCGCGCCACACCCGACACCACCGACCCCGACGGCACACCGGCCGCCAGGCTCTGCAGGCCCGCGACCAGCTCCGCGCGGTCGGTACCGACCACCACCGACCGGCGCTCGAAGGCCGACCGCGTCGTCGCCAGCGACCACGCCACCTCCGCCGGCTCCACCGACGGCCGCGCCGACACCCACTCCCGCAGCCGCTCCGCCTGCGCCGTCAGCCCCTCGGCCGACTGGCCCGACACCAGCCAGGCACCGGCCCCTGACACCACCGGCGCCACGGCCTCGACCACCTCGGCGGCCTCGACGACCGCCGGTGCCTCCTCGACGATGACGTGCGCGTTGGTCCCGCTCATCCCGAACGAGGAGACCGCCGCCCGGCGCGGCCGCTCCCCCACCGGCCACGGCACCGACTCGGCCAGCAGCCGCACCTCACCCATCGACCAGTCCACGTGCGAGGAGGGCTCGTCCGCGTGCAGGGTCTTCGGCAGTTCCTCGTGCTGAAGGGCGAGGATCATCTTGATCACGCCCGCCACACCGGCGGCCGCCTGGGTGTGCCCGATGTTGGACTTCACCGAGCCGAGCAGCAGCGGCCGCCCCTCCGGCCGCTCCCGGCCGTAGGTGGCCAGCAGCGCCTGCGCCTCGATCGGGTCACCCAGCGTGGTCCCTGTCCCGTGCGCCTCCACCACGTCCACGTCGGCGGCCGACAGCCGCGCGTTCGCCAGCGCGGACCGGATCACCCGCTGCTGCGAAGGCCCGTTCGGCGCGGTCAGACCGTTGGACGCGCCGTCCTGGTTGATCGCCGAGCCGCGCAGCACCGCGAGTACCGGGTGGCCGTTGCGCCGGGCGTCGGAGAGCCGCTCGACCACGAGCATGCCCGCGCCCTCGGCCCAGCCGGTCCCGTCGGCGTCCTCGGAGAACGCCCGGCAGCGGCCGTCGGCCGACAGCCCCTGCTGCCGCGAGAAGTCGATGAACATGCCGGGCGTGGCCATCACCGTGGCACCACCGGCCAGCGCCAGCGTGCACTCGCCCGAGCGCAGCGCCTGGGCCGCCAGGTGCAGTGCGACCAGCGAGGACGAGCACGCGGTGTCGATGGTCACCGCCGGGCCCTCCAGGCCCAGCACGTAGGAGACCCGGCCGGACAGCACGCTGGTCGCGTTCCCGGTCAGCAGGTGGCCCTCGACACCGGCCCCGCCCTCACCCGCCAGGGTGAAGCCGTACCCGGACGCGTAGCCGCCGGCGAAGACGCCCGTCGCACTGCCGTGCAGCGCCGCCGGGTCGATGCCCGCCCGCTCCAGCGCCTCCCAGGAGGTCTCCAGCAGCAGCCGCTGCTGCGGGTCCATGGCCAGCGCCTCGCGCGGCGAGATCCCGAAGAACCCGGCGTCGAACTCCGTGGCGTCCCGCACGAAGGCGCCCTGCGCCACGTACGAGGTGCCCTCGCGTTCGCCGTCCGGGTCGTAGACGCCGTCCAGGTCCCAGCCGCGGTCGGTCGGGAAGGCGCCCACCGCGTCACCGCCCGAGGCCAACAGCTCCCAGAACTCCTCGGGGCTGCCGGCCCCGCCCGGGAAGCGGCAGGCCATGCCCACGATCGCCAGCGGTTCGTCCACGGCCGCGGCCGCCACGAGGACCGGCCCCGGTCCGGCCGCGTCCCCGGTCAGTTCGCCCCGCAGGTAGCCGGCCAGCAGCAGCGGGGTGGGGTAGTCGAAGACCAGGGTTGCGGGCAGCCGGATGCCGGTCGCCACGCCCAGCCGGTTGCGCAGTTCGACGGCGGTCAGCGAGTCGAAGCCCAGGTCCTTGAACGACCGCCGGTCCTCGACCGCGTCCGCGGAGGCGTGCCCGAGTACGACGGCCACCTCGGCCCGGACGATGTCGGTGAGCGCCCGCTCCTGCTCGGCCCGGGTGAGACCGGCCAGTCGCCGGGGCAGTTCACCCTCGGTCCGGGTGCCGTCCCCGTTCCCGGCTCCCCGGGCGGTCAGCCGGCGGACCTCCGGCAGCTCGCGGAAGAGCGGTGCCTCCCGCAGGTCCGCCGTGCCCTGCGCGGACGCCAGCTGGGCCCAGTCGACGTCCATCACGGTGACGACGGCGTCCGGCCCCTCCAGTGCCCCGCCCAGGGCGCGGGCGGCGAGCTGCGGGTCCAGCGGCGGCATCGGGCCGCGCTCGACCCGCGCCCGGGCCGCCGCGCTGGACTCGGCGAACCCGCCGCCGCCCCAGGCGCCCCACGCGACCGACAGGCCCGGCAGGCCGCGGCCGCGGCGGTTCTCGGCGAGGGCGTCCAGGTAGGCGTTGGCCGCCGCGTAGTTGCCCTGACCGGCGGCGCCCAGCGTGGACGCGGCCGAGGAGAACAGCACGAAGGCGTCGAGATCGAGGTCGGCGGTCAACTCGTCGAGCAGCAGCGCGCCTTCGGCCTTCACCCCGAGCACGGACGCCAGGCGGGCCGCCGAGAGGCGGTCGACCACGCCGTCGTCCAGCACCGCGGCGGTGTGCAGCACCGAGGACAGCGCCGCACCGGTCTCCCCGATCCGGGCCAGCAGCCCGGTCAGCGCCGACCGGTCGCCGACGTCGCACGCCACGACGTCCACTCCCGTACCCCGGGCGGCCAGTTCGGCGGCCGTGGCCGCGACCCCGGCGGCCGCGGGGCCGGAGCGGCTGGTCAGCACCAGCCGCTCGGCTCCGCGCTCGGCCAGCCACCGCGACACGTGCCCGGCGATGGCGCCGGTACCGCCGGTGATCAGCACGCTGCCGCGCGGCGACCAGCGGTCCCGGTCGCGAGTCTGCCCGGCCCGCCTGAGCCGGCGGCCGAGGATCCCGTCGGCCCGGATCGCGACCTCGTTCTCCCCGGCACCGGCCAGCACCGCGACCAGCCGGGCACCGGCCCGGTCGTCCAGCACCTCGGGCAGGTCGATCAACCCGCCCCAGCGCTCGGGGTGTTCCAGACCGACGACCCGGCCGAGCCCCCAGACCTGCGCCTGCACGGGGTGCGCCAGCGCCTCGCCCGGACCGGCCGCCACGGCGCCGCGCGTCGCCGGCCAGAGCGGCGCGCCGATCCCGGCGTCGCCCAGCGCCTGGACCAGCGCCAGGGTGGCCGCCAGCCCGGCGGTCACCCCCGGGTGGTCCGGCACGCGCGTCTCGTCCAGGGCCAGCAGTGACAGCACACCGGAGACGGCGGAAGGCTCGACCGCCGCGGCCAGCAGCGCGGCCACCTCGGCCCGGTCCACGGCACCGGCCGGGACCTCGACCACGACGACCTCCGCACCACGGGCGGCCAGCGCGGCCGCGCACGGCTGCTCGCCCGCGCCGGCCGGCACCACCACCAGCCACGTCCCCGACAGCACCCGCGCGTCGGGCTCCGCCACGGCCGCCCAGGCCGTCCGGTAGCGCCAGTCCGTGGTCACCAGGCGGTCCAGCTCGCGGCGCCGCCAGGACGCCAGCGCCGGCAGTACCTCGGCGAGCTGCCGCTGGTCCTCGATGGCCAGCGTGTCGGCGATGCTCGCCAGGTCCCCGTCCTCGACGGCCGCCCAGAACCGCGCCTCCCCCGCCGTGCCCGCACCGTCGCCGCCGCCCGCCGCCGGCGGCGTGAGCGGCACCACGCCCTCCGGCCAGAAGCGCTGCTGACGGAAGGCATAGGTGGGCAGCTCGACAGGCTTACCGGCCGGCAGAACCGAACTCCAGTTCACCGGCACGCCGTGCACGAAGACGCGGGCGAGACCCGTGACGAAACTCGCGACGCCCTCCGCGTCGCGCCGCTGGAGGGGGACGAACACGGGCTCGTCCCCGTCGATCCCCGCCACCGCGTCCGGGCCGAGTGAGGAGAGCGACCCGTCCGGGCCGACCTCGACGAACACCGAGACACCCTGGCGGGCCAGCGTCGCCACCGCGTCCGCGAAGCGCACCGCTCCCCGCGTCTGCGCCGGCCAGTAGCCCGCCCCGGGCTCGGTGACCAGCTCACCGGTGACCGCGCCCGCCCACAGCACAGCCGGCCGGTGGTACTCCAACCCATCGGCCACGGACGTGAGTTCCTCCAGCACCGGGTCCATCGCCGGGGAGTGGAAGGCGTGCGAGACCCGCAGCCGCCGCACCCGGCGACCCCGCTCCCGCCACAGCTCCACCACCTCATCGACGGCCTCGACCGAGCCGGAGACCACCACCGACTCCGGCCCGTTCACCGAGGCGATCACCACCCCGGGCACCAGCTCGGCCAGCACCTCGGACTCCGAGACGTTGACCGCCGCCATCGCCCCGCCGTCCGGCAGCGCCTGCATCAACCGAGCCCGCGCCGCCACCAGCCGCACCGCGTCCGGCAGCGCCAGCACCCCGGCCACATAAGCGGCCGCGACCTCACCCACCGAATGACCCACCACCGCGTCCGGCGTCACACCCACGGCTTCCAGCACCGCCGCGACAGCGACCTCGAAGGCGAACAGCCCGGCCTGCGCGTACAGCGTCTGCTGCGCCAGCGCCTCGTCCACACCCTCGGCGCCGAGCACGACGTCCCGGACCGAGACGCCCAACTCCAGTTCCAGCAGCCCGCACACCCGGTCGAAGACCTCGGCGAAGACCGTGCTCGCCGTGTACAGACCCCGGCCCATGCCGACCCACTGCGAACCCTGACCGGCGAAGACCAGACCCACCCGGGCACCCGGCCGCGCCACACCCGACACCACCGCGGCCGAGGAGACCCCGGCGGCCAGGCTCTCGATGCCACCGACCAGTTCGGCCCGCTCGGTGCCCACCACCACGGCCCGGTGCTCGAACGCCGAACGCGTCGCCGCCAGCGACCACGCCACGTCCACCGGCGCCAGCTCCGGACGCGCCACCGTCCAGGCGCGCAGCCGGCCTGCCTGCGCCGTCAGACTCTCGGCCGTCCGGCCCGACACCAGCCACGCACCGGCACCCGCCAGCACCGGTGCCACGGCCTCGGCCCGGGCCGTCTCGGGAGCCGGCGCCTCCTCCACGATGACGTGCGCGTTGGTGCCGCTGATCCCGAACGAGGAGACCGCCGCCCGGCGCGGCCGCTCCCCGGCGGGCCACGGCACCGGCGCCGTCAGCAGCTCGATCTCACCGGCCGTCCAGTCCACGTGCGAGGACGGCACCTCGGCGTGCAGGGTCTTCGGCAGCTCCTCGTGCTGCATCGCCAGCACCATCTTGATCACGCCCGCCACCCCGGCGGCCGCCTGGGTGTGCCCGATGTTGGACTTCACCGAGCCCAGCCACAACGGCCGGCCCTCCGGCCGCTCCCGGCCGTAGGTGGCCAGCAGCGCCTGCGCCTCGATCGGGTCACCCAGTGTGGTCCCCGTTCCGTGCGCCTCCACCACGTCCACGTCGGCGGCCGACAGCCGCGCGTTCGCCAGCGCGGCGCGGATCACCCGCCGTTGCGAAGGCCCGTTCGGCGCGGTCAGACCGTTCGACGCGCCGTCCTGGTTCACCGCCGAGCCGCGCAGCACCGCGAGCACCCGGTGCCCGTTGCGGCGCGCGTCCGACAGCCGCTCCACGACGAGCATGCCCACGCCCTCGGCCCAGCCCGTGCCGTCCGCGTCCTCGGAGAACGCCCGGCACCGGCCGTCCGCCGACAGACCCTGCTGCCGCGAGAACTCCACGAAGGTCCCCGGCGACACCAGGACGGTGACACCGCCGGCCAGGGCCAGCGTGCACTCGCCCGAGCGCAGCGCCTGGGCCGCCAGGTGCAGTGCGACCAGCGAGGACGAGCAGGCGGTGTCGATGGTCACCGCCGGGCCCTCCAGGCCCAGTGCGTAGGAGACCCGGCCGGACAGCACGCTGGTCGCGTTGCCGGTCATCAGGTGGCCCTCGACGCCGGACCCGGCCTCGGCGGACCAGGAGACCCCGATCCCGTAGTTGGACGCGAAGCCGCCCGCGAACACCCCGGTCGCGCTCTCCCGCAGGGTCGCCGGGTCGATGCCCGCCCGCTCCAGCGCCTCCCACGAGGTCTCCAGCAGGAGCCGCTGCTGCGGGTCCATCGCCATGGCCTCGCGCGGTGAGATGCCGAAGAACCCGGCGTCGAACCGGGTCGCGTTCCGCAGGAACGCCCCCTGCGCCACGTACGAGGTGCCCTCGCGCTCGCCGTCCGGGTCGTAGACGCCGTCCAGGTCCCAGCCGCGGTCGGTCGGGAAGGCGCCCACCGCGTCACCGCCCGAGGCCAGCAGCTCCCAGAACTCCTCGGGGGTGTCCGCACCCCCCGGGAAGCGGCACGCCATTCCGACGATCGCCACCGGCTCCGCCGTCTGCTCCTGCACCTCGCGCAGTCGGGCGCGGGCGTCCTGGGCGTCTGCGATGGCCCGCTTCAGGTAACTACGGAGCTTGTCCTCGTCGGACACGGTCATCTCCCAGCAATGGTGTTTTTCGGCAGAGTCAGGGGCGGGCTGCCCCGCACGGTGTGTGCGGGGCAGCCCGGGTTCGAACGGAGCCCGTCAGGGCCTGGCAGGCGTCACTCCAGTTCGTCGACGAGAGCGAACAGCTCGTCGTCGGTCGCTTCCCGGAGTTCCGCTTCGCGCCGTTCCTTGCTCTTGTCGGCGGCCTGGTCACCGATGGCGTCCAGCAGCCGGCGCAGCCGGTCGGTGGCCTCCTCCCGCACCTGGTCCGCCATCGACCCGGTGCGGAGGGCGGCTTCGAGCCGGTCGAGCTCCGCGAGGACCGGCACCGGCACCGCTTCGTCCGAGACAACCTCGGTTCGCAGCCACGCGGCAAGGGCGTTCGGGGTGGGGTAGTCGAACACCAGCGTGGCGGGCAGCCGGAGCCCCGTCACACCGTTCAGCCGGTTGCGCAGTTCGACCGAGGTCAGCGAGTCGAAGCCGAGGTCCTTGAACGCGCGCCGGTCCTCGACCGCGTCGGCCGAGGCGTGCCCCAGCACGACGGCCACCTCGGCCCGCACCAGCTCGGTGAGCACCCGCTCCTGCTCGGCCCGGCCGAGCCCGGCCAGCTGCCGGGCCAGTCCGCCCTCCTCGCGGACCGCGCCGCCGCTCGCACCCGCCGCGGCCAGCCGGCGGATCTCGGGCAGGTCCCGCACCAGCGGCATCTCCCGCGGGTCCACCGGGCCCGGCGAGGCCACCAGCTCGGCCCAGTTGACGTCCATCACCGTGACCACGGCGTCCGGGCCGTCCAGCGACTCGCCCAGCGCGCGCACCGCGAGCTGCGGGTCCATCGCCGGCATCGGGGCCCGCTCGACCCTCGCCCGGACCACCTTGCTGGACCCGGCCATTCCGCCACCGGCCCAGGCACCCCAGGCGACGGTGAGCGCGGCCAGGCCACGGCTGCGGCGGTTCTCCGCCAGGGCGTCCAGGAAGGCGTTCGCCGCCGCGTAGTTGCCCTGCCCGGCGGCGCCCAGCGTGGACGCGGCCGAGGAGAACAGCACGAAGGCGTCCAGGTCGAGATCGGCCGTGAGCTCGTCCAGGTGGACCGCGCTCGCCGCCTTGGCGGCCAGCACCGTCTCCAGCCGCTCCACCGACAGCCGGTCCACGACGCCGTCGTCCAGGACGGCGGCCGTGTGCAGCACCGAGGACAGCGCCGGACCGGTCTTCCCCGTCCACTCCACCAGCCCGGCCAGCGCCGAGCGGTCGGTCACGTCGCAGGACACCACGTCGACGTCCATGCCCCGGGCGGCGAGGTCCGCGACCGTCGCCGCGACCCCGGTGGCCGCCGGACCGGAACGACCGGTCAGCACCAGCCGCTGCGCCTCGCGGCCGGCCAGCCACCGCGACACGTGCCCGGCGATGGCGCCGGTGCCGCCGGTGATCAGCACGCTTCCGCGCGGTGTCCACCGGGCGGTGCCGCGGGGCTGGGCGGCCCGGGTGAGCCGACGGCCGAGGATCCCGGCCGTCCGGATCGCGACCTGGTTCTCGCCGCAGCCGGCGAGCACCGCGACCAGTCGCGCACCCGCCCGCTCGTCGACGGTCTCCGGCAGGTCGACCAACCCGCCCCAGCGGTCCGGCTGTTCCAGGCCGACGACCCGGCCCAGCCCCCAGGCCTGCGCCTGCACCGGGTGGGCCAGCGCCTCACCCGGACCGGCCGCCACGGCGCCGCGCGTCGCCAGCCAGAGCGGCGCGCCGATCCCGGCGTCGCCCAGCGCCTGGACGAGTGCCAGCGTCGCGGCCATGCCGCCGGTCACCGCGGGGTGGCCCGGCACCGGCGTCTCGTCGAGCGCCAGCAGCGACAGCACGCCCGCCACCGCCGACGGCTCGACCGCCGCGCCCAGCAGCCCGGCCACCTCGGCCCGGTCCACGGCACCCGCCGGGACCTCGACCGTGACGACCTCGGCACCACGGTCGGCGAGCGCGGCAGCGCACGCCTGCTCGGCCGCTCCGGCCGGCACGACCACCAGCCAGGTGCCGGACAGCACCCGGGCGTCGGGCTCGGCGATCGCCGCCCAGCCGCCCCGGTAGCGCCAGTTCGCGGTCATCGACCGGTCCTGCTCCCGGCGCCGCCAGGACGCCAGCGCCGGCAGCACCTCGCCGAGCCGGTGCTGGTCCTCGATGGCCAGCGTGTCGGCGATGCTCGCCAGGTCCCCGTCCTCGACGGCCGCCCAGAACCGGGCCTCCGCCTCGGTGCTCGTACCGTCCCCGCCGATCGCCGGCGCGGCCGTCGGCAGCGAGAGGATGCCCTCCGGCCAGAACCGCTGGTGCCGGAACGCGTAGGTGGGCAGCTCGACCGGCTTACCGGTCGGCAGCACCGAACTCCAGTTCACGGCAGCGCCGTTGACGTAGGCCTGGGCGAGACCGCCCAGCAGGCCGGTCCCCCCCTGCTCGTCGCGCCGCTGGAGCGGGACGAACACGGCCTCGTCACCGTCGACGCCTGCCACCGTGTCCGGGCCCAGCGAGGAGAGCGACCCGTCGGGGCCGACCTCGACGAACACCGAGACACCCTGGCGGGCCAGCGTCGCCACCGCATCGGCGAACCGCACCGCTCCCCGCGTCTGGGCCGGCCAGTAGCCCGCCTCGGGCTCGGTGACCAGCTCACCCGAAAGCGCGCCCGCCCACATCAGGTTCGGCCGGTGGTACTCCAACCCGGCCGCGATGGCGGTGAGTTCGTCCAGCACCGGGTCCATCGCCGGCGAGTGGAAGGCGTGCGAGACCCGCAGCCGCCGCACCCGGCGACCCCGCTCCCGCCACAGCTCCACCACGTGGTCCACCGCGTCGGCCTCACCCGAAACCACCACGGACTCCGGGCCGTTGACCGCCGCGATCACCACACCGGGCACCAGCTCGGCCAGCACCTCGGACTCCGAGACGTTGACCGCCGCCATCGCCCCGCCCACCGGCAGCGCCTGCATCAACCGAGCCCGCGCCGCCACCAGCCGCACCGCGTCCTCCAGTGAGAGGACCCCGGCCACGTAAGCGGCCACGACCTCACCCACCGAATGACCGACCACCGCGTCCGGCGTCAGACCGGCGGCCTCCAGGACCGCCGCGACGGCGACCTCGAAGGCGAACAGACCCGTCTGGGCGTACAGCGTCTGCTGCGCCAGCGCCTCGTCCACACCCTCGGCGCCGAGCACGACGTCCCGGACCGAGACACCCAACTCCAGCTCCAGCAGCCCGGACACCCGGTCGAAGACCTCGGCGAACACGGCGCTGCCCTCGTAGAGCCCCCGGCCCATCCCGACCCACTGCGAACCCTGACCCGCGAAGACCAGACCCACCCGGGCACCCGGCCGAGCCACACCCGACACCACCGAGGCCGACGAGGCCCCGGCGGCCAGGCTCCCCAGCCCCGCCATCAGCTCGCCGCGCTCGGCCCCGAGCACCACGGCCCGGTGCTCGAACGCCGACCGGGTCGCCGCCAGCGACCACGCGACATCCGCCGGATCCACCGACGGCCGCGCCACCATCCACTCGCGCAGCCGACCCGCCTGGGCCGTCAGCCCCTCGGCCGTCCGGCCCGACACCAGCCACGCACCGGCGTCCGAGAGGACCGGCTCTGTCACCGTCTCGGTAGCCTCGACGGCCGCCGGCGCCTCCTCGACGATGACGTGCGCGTTGGTACCGCTCATCCCGAAGGCCGACACACCCGCACGACGCGGACGCCCGTCCGACGGCCACGGCACCGGCTCCGTCAGCAGGCTGACCTCACCCGCCGACCAGTCCACGTGCGAGGACGGCACCTCGGCGTGCAGCGTCCGCGGCAGCTCCTCGTGCTGAAGGGCGAGGATCATCTTGATCACGCCCGCCACACCGGCGGCCGCCTGGGTGTGCCCGATGTTGGACTTCACCGAGCCGAGCAGCAACGGCCGCCCCTCCGGCCGCTCCTGGCCATAGGTGGCCAGCAGCGCCTGCGCCTCGATCGGGTCACCCAGCGTGGTACCCGTCCCGTGCGCCTCCACCACGTCCACGTCCGCGGCGGTCAGCCGGCCACTGGCCAGCGCCGCCCGGATCACCCGCTGCTGCGACGGACCATTGGGCGCCGTCAGACCGTTGGACGCGCCGTCCTGGTTGACGGCGGAGCCGCGCAGCACCGCGAGCACCTTGTGCCCGTTGCGGCGCGCGTCCGACAGGCGCTCGACCACGAGCATGCCCGCGCCCTCGGCCCAGCCGGTCCCGTCGGCGTCCTCGGAGAACGCCCGGCAGCGGCCGTCCGCCGCCAGACCCTGCTGCCGCGAGAAGTCGATGAACGTCCCCGGCGTAGCCATCACAGTGACACCGCCGGCCAGCGCGAGCGAGCACTCGCCCGAGCGCACCGCCTGGGCCGCCAGGTGCAGCGCCACCAGCGACGAGGAGCACGCCGTGTCCACCGTCACCGCCGGGCCCTCCAGACCCAGCACGTAGGAGACCCGGCCGGACAGCACGCTCGTCGCGTTCCCGGTCATCACGTGGCCCTCGGAGCCGGAGTCGCCCTGGCTCGCCAGCGTCACCCCGAAGCCGTAGCCCGAGGCGAAGCCGCCGGCGAACACACCGGTCGACGATCCCCGCAGCGAGGCCGGATCGATGCCCGCCCGCTCCAGCGCCTCCCACGAGGTCTCCAGGAGCTGCCGCTGCTGCGGGTCCATCGCCAGCGCCTCGCGCGGCGAGATCCCGAAGAAGCCGGCGTCGAACTCGGCCGCGTCCCGCAGGAAGGCACCCGACCGGGTGTAGGACGTCCCCGCGTTGCCGCGCTCCGGGTCGTAGAAGCCCTCCAGGTCCCAGCCGCGGTCGGTCGGGAAGGCGCCCACCGCGTCACCGCCCGAGGCCAGCAGCCGCCAGAACTCCTCCGGGCTGCCCGCACCCCCCGGGAAGCGGCAGGCCATCCCGACGATCGCCAGCGGCTCGTCCGCCGCCGCGACCGCCACGGCGGTGGACACCGGAGCGGCGGAGTCCGCCACCCTCCCGGTCAGCTCGCCGCGCAGGAACTCGGCGAGGACCACCGGGGTCGGGTAGTCGAACACCAGCGTGGCGGGCAGCCGGATGCCGGTCGCCACGCCCAGGCGGTTGCGCAGCTCGACCGCGGTCAGCGAGTCGAAGCCCAGGTCCTTGAAGGCGCGCCGGTCCTCGACCGCGTCGACCGAAGCGTGCCCCAGCACGACCGCGACCTCGGCCCGCACCACCTCGGTGAGCACCCGCTCCTGCTCGGCCCGGGCGAGCCCGGCCAGCCGGTGGGCCAGCTCTCCCTCGGCGTGGACCACGGCCGCCGCGCTCCCGCCGGCCGAGGCCAGCTGCCGGATCTCCGGCAGGTCCCGGACGAGCGGGCGCTTCGGCAGGTCCGCCGCGCCCGGTCCGGAGGCCAGCAGCGCCCAGTCCACGTCCATCACCGTCACCAGGGCGTCCGGGCCCTCCAGGGCCTCGCCCAGGGCGCGGGCGGCGAGCTGCGGGTCCATCGCCGGCATCGGGCCGCGCTTGACCCGGGCCTGCACCACGCTGCTGGACTCCGCCATGCCACCGCCGGCCCAGGCACCCCAGGCGACGGTGAGCGCGGCCAGCCCCCGTCCCCGGCGGTTCTCCGCCAGGGCGTCCAGGTAGGCGTTCGCCGCCGCGTAGTTGCCCTGACCGGCGGCGCCGATCGTCGAGGACACCGAGGAGAAGAGTACGAAGGCGTCCAGGTCCAGGTCCGCGGTGAGCTCGTCCAGGTGGGCCGCGCTCAACGCCTTCGCGGCCAGCACCGTCTCCAGTCGCTCGACCGAGAGCCGGTCCACGACACCGTCGTCCAGCACCGCCGCGGTGTGCAGCACCGAGGACAGCGCCGGACCGGTCCCGCCGATCCAGCTCACCAGCCCGGCCAGCGCCGAGCGGTCGGTCACGTCGCAGGCGACGACGTCGACCGCGGAGCCGGCCGTCGCGAGCTCGGCGGCGAGCGCCGCCGCCCCCCTCGCGGCGGGGCCGGAACGGCTGGTCAGCACCTGGCGGGGCGCGTCGCGACCGGCCAGCCACCGGGCGACGTGTCCGGCGATGGCGCCGGTGCCGCCGGTGATCAGCACGCTGCCGCGCGGTGCCCAGCGGTCCTTGCCGCGGAGCTGGGCGGCCCGGGTGAGCCGGCGGCCGAGGATCCCGGCCGTCCGGATCGCGATCTCGTTCTCGCCGCAACCGGCGAGCACGGCGACCAGTCGGGCACCGGCCCGGTCGTCCAGCACCTCGGGCAGGTCGACCAACCCGCCCCAGCGGTCCGGCTGTTCCAGGCCGACGACCCGGCCCAGACCCCAGACGAGCGCCTGCCGCGGGTGGGCCAGGGCCTCACCCGGACCGGCCGCCACGGCGCCGCGCGTCGCCAGCCAGAGCGGGGCGGCGATCCCGGCGTCGCCCAGCGCCTGGACGAGTGCCAGGGTGGCGGCCATGCCGCCGGTCACCGCGGGGTGGCCGGGCACCGGCGTCTCGTCGAGCGCCAGCAGCGACAGCACACCCGCCACCGCCGACGGCTCGACCGCCGCGGCCAGCAGTGCGGCCACCTCGGCCCGGTCCACGGCACCCGTCGGGACCTCGACCACGACCACCTCCGCGCCACGCGCCGCCAGCGCGGCCGCGCACGCCTGCTCGGTCGCTCCGGTCGGCACCACCGCCAGCCACGTCCCCGACAGCACGCCGGAGTCGGGCTCGGCGACGGCGGACCAGGCGGTCCGGTAGCGCCAGTTGGCGGTCAGCGAGCGGTCCTGCTCCCGGCGCCGCCAGGACGCCAGGGCCGGCAGCACCTCGTTGAACGGACGACCGCCGTCGAAGGCCAGCGTGTCGGCCAGCTGCGTGAGGTCCCCGCCCTCGACGGCCGCCCAGAACCGGGCCTCCGCCTCGGTGCTCGCCCCGTCCCCACCGGCGACCGGCAGGGCCAGGATGCCTTCCGGCCAGAACCGCTGGTGCCGGAAAGCGTAGGTGGGCAGCTCGACCGGCGTACCGGTCGGCAGCACCGAACTCCACTCCACCCCGGCGCCGTTGACGAAGGCCTGAGCGAGACCGCCCAGCAGGCCGGTCACCCCCTGCTCGTCGCGCCGCTGGAGCGGGACGAAGACGGGCTCCTCGCTCCCGATGCCGGCCACGGCGTCGGGGCCCAGCGAGGAGAGCGATCCGTCGGGGCCGACCTCGATGAACACCGAGACGCCCTCGCGGGCCAGCGCGGCGACCGCGTCGGCGAAGCGCACCGCCCCCCGCGTCTGCGCCGGCCAGTAGCCCGCCTCGGGCTCGGTGACGAGCTCACCGGTGAGCGCGCCCGCCCACATCATGTCCGGGCGGCGGTACTCCAACCCAGCCGCGACGGCGGTGAGTTCGTCCAGCACCGGGTCCATCGCCGGGGAGTGGAAGGCGTGCGAGACCCGCAGCCGCCGCACCCGGCGACCCCGCTCCCGCCACAGCTCCACCACCTGATCGACGGCCTCGACCTCACCCGAAACCACCACGGACTCCGGGCCGTTGACCGCCGCGATCACCACACCGGGCACCAGCTCCGCCAGCACCTCGGCCTCCGGGACGTTGACCGCCGCCATCGCCCCGCCCGCCGGCAGCGCCTGCATCAACCGAGCCCGCGCCGCCACCAGCCGCGACGCCTCGGACAGCGACAGCACCCCGGCCACATAAGCGGCCGCGACCTCACCCACCGAATGACCCACCACCGCGTCCGGCGTCACACCCGCGGCATCCAGCACCGCCGCGACGCCCACCTCGAAGGCGAACAGACCGGCCTGCGCATACAGCGTCTGGTTCGCCAGCGCCTCGTCCACACCCTCGGCGCCGAGCACGACGTCCCGGACCGAGACGCCCAACTCCAGCTCCAGCAGCCCGCACACCCGGTCGAAGACCTCGGCGAAGACCGCGCTGCCCTCATAGAGGCCCCGGCCCATCCCGACCCACTGCGAACCCTGACCGGCGAAGACCAGACCCACCCGGGCACCCGGCCGCGCCACACCCGACACCACCGACCCCGAAGAGGCCCCGGTGGCCAGGCTCCCCAGCCCCGCCATCAGCTCACCGCGCCCGACCCCGAGCACCACGGCCCGGTGCTCGAACGCCGACCGGGTCGCCGCCAGCGACCACGCGACATCCACCGGCGCCAGGTCGGAGCGCACCGACATCCATTCGCGCAGGCGGCCCGCCTGGGCCGTCAGCCCCTCGGCCGACCGGCCCGAGACGATCCACGCACCGGCACCCGACACCACCGGAGCCGACACCGTCGCGGAAGCCTCGACGGCAGCCGGCGCCTCCTCGACGATGACGTGCGCGTTGGTCCCGCTGATCCCGAAGGCCGACACACCCGCTCGGCGCGGACGCCCGTCGGACGGCCACGGCACCGACTCGGTCAGCAGCCTGACGTCACCGGCCGTCCAGTCCACGTGCGAGGACGGCACCTCGGCGTGCAGCGTCCGCGGCAGCCGCTCGTTCTGCAGCGCCAGCACCATCTTGATCACGCCCGCCACACCGGCGGCCGCCTGGGTGTGCCCGATGTTGGACTTCACCGACCCCAGCCACAGCGGCTGCCCGCCGGCCCGCTCCTGGCCGTAGGTGGCCAGCAGCGCCTGCGCCTCGATCGGGTCGCCCAGCGTCGTACCGGTGCCGTGCGCCTCGACCACGTCGACGTCGGCGGCGGTCAGCCGGCCACTGGCCAGCGCCGCCCGGATCACCCGCTGCTGCGACGGGCCGTTCGGCGCGGACAGGCCGTTGGAGGCGCCGTCCTGGTTGATCGCCGAACCGCGGATCACCGCGAGCACCTTGTGGCCCTTGCGCTGCGCGTCCGACAGCCGCTCCACCACCAGCACGCCGGCGCCCTCGGCCCAGCCCGTCCCGTTGGCGTCCTCGGAGAACGCCCGGCACCGGCCGTCCGTCGCCAGACCCTGCTGGCGCGAGAACTCGACGAAGGAGAACGGCGTCGCCATCACGGTGACACCGCCGGCCAGCGCGAGCGAGCACTCGCCCGAGCGCACCGCCTGGGCCGCCAGGTGCAGCGCCACCAGCGAGGACGAGCACGCGGTGTCCACGGTCACCGCCGGGCCCTCCAGGCCCAGCACGTAGGAGACCCGGCCGGACAGCACGCTCGTCGAGTTGCCGGTCATCAGGTGGCCCTCGACGCCCGAGGAGTCCTGGCCCGTCAACGCCATGCCGATGGCGTAGCCGGACCCGAAGCCGCCGGCGAACACACCGGTCGACGATCCCCGCAGCGAGGTCGGGTCGATGCCCGCCCGCTCCAGCGCCTCCCACGAGGTCTCCAGCATCAGTCGCTGCTGCGGGTCCATCGCCAGCGCCTCGCGCGGCGAGATCCCGAAGAACCCCGCGTCGAACTCCGCGGCACCGCGCAGGAACGCGCCCGACTGGGTGGACGACGTCCCCGCCGTCCCCCCGTCCGGGTCGAAGAAACCGTCGAGGTCCCAGCCGCGGTCGGTCGGGAAGCCGCCCACCGCGTCGCCGCCCGAGGCCAGCAGCTGCCAGAACTCCTCCGGAGTGCCCGCACCGCCGGGGAAGCGGCACGCCATCCCGACGATCGCCAGCGGTTCGTCCACCACCGGGGCCACCACGGCGGCCACCGGGGCGGGAGTCCCGCCCGTCTGCTCCCCGACCAGCTCGCCGCGCAGGAACTCCGCCATGGCCACCGGGGTGGGGTAGTCGAACACCAGCGTGGCGGGCAGCCGCAGCCTGGTCGCCGCGTTCAGCTGGTTGCGCAGCTCGACCGCGGTCAGCGAGTCGAAGCCCAGGTCCTTGAACGCCTGCCTGGCCTGCACCATCTCCGCCGAGGAGTGGCCCAGCACGGCGGCGGCCTGCGCCCGGACCATGTCGGTGAGCACCCGGTCCTGCTCGGCCCGGCCCAACCCGGCGAGCCGGTGGGCCAGTTCGCCGTCGTTGCGGGTGGTGTCCGCGGCGCCCGCCCGGTCGGCGGCCAGCCGGCGGATCTCGGGCATGTCGCGCACCAGCGGCATGTCCAGCACGTCGGCCGTGCCCGGCGCGGTGCCGAGCTGCCGCCAGTCGACGTCCATCACCGTGACGACGGGCTCCGGACCGTCCAGCGACTCGGCCAGCGCCCGGACGGCCAGCTGCGGGTCCATCGGCGGCATCGGGATCCGGCGCATCCGCGACCGGATCGCCTCGTTGGACTCCGCGAGTCCGCCGCCGCCCCACAGGCCCCAGGCCACCGCGAGACCGGCCAGGCCGCGGCTGCGGCGGTTCTCCGCCAGGGCGTCGAGGAAGGCGTTCGCCGCCGCGTAGTTGCCCTGCCCGGGCCCGCCCAGCGTGGACGCGGCCGAGGAGAACAGCACGAAGGCGTCCAGGTCCAGGCCGGCGGTGAGCTCGTCCAGGTGGACCGCGCTCGCCGCCTTGGCGGCCAGCACCGTCTCCAGCCGCTCCACCGACAGCCGGTCGACCACGCCGTCGTCCAGGACGGCGGCCGTGTGGAACACCGAGGACAGCGCCGGTCCGGTCCCGCCGATCCAGTCGACCAGCCCGGCCAGCGCCGAGCGGTCGGTCACGTCGCAGGACACCACGTCGACGTCCATGCCCCGGGCGGCGAGGTCCGCGACCGTCGCGGCGACCCCGGTGGCCGCCGGGCCGGAGCGACCGGTCAGCACCAGCCGCGCGGCACCGAGGCCGGCCAGCCACCGCGACACGTGCCCGGCGATGGCGCCGGTGCCGCCGGTGATCAGTACGCTGCCGCGCGGCGCCCAGCTCCGCTCGGAGCCGCGCTGCGGGACCCGCGACAGCCGGCGGCCGAGGATCCCGGCCGTCCGGATCGCGATCTGCTCCTCGCCGCAGCCGGCCAGCACCGCGACCAGCCGCACACCCGCACGCTCGTCCAGCACCTCGGGCAGGTCGACCAACCCGCCCCAGCGCTCCGGGTGTTCCAGGCCGACCACCCGGCCCAGCCCCCAGACCTGCGCCTGCACCGGACTGGCCAGGGCCTCACCCGGACCGGCCGCCACGGCGCCGCGCGTCGCCAGCCAGAGCGGCGCGCCGATCCGGGCGTCGCCCAGCGCCTGGACGAGCGCCAGCGTCGCGGCCAGACCACCGGCCACAACCGGGAACTCCGCGACCGGCGCCTCGTCGAGCGCCAGCAGCGACAGCACACCCGCCACCGCCGACGGCTCGACCGCGCCGGCCAGCAGCGCGGCCACCTCGGCCCGGTCCACAGCACCCGCCGGGACCTCGACCACGACCACCTCCGCGCCACGCGCCGCCAGCGCGGCCGCGCACGCCTGCTCGCCCGCACCGGCCGGCACCGCCAGCACCCACGTGCCGGACAGCACCCGGGCATCGGGCTCGGCGATCGCCGCCCAGTTCACCCGGTAGCGCCAGCCGGCCGTCACCGACCGGTCCTGCTCCCGGCGCCGCCAGGACGCCAGGGCCGGCAGCACCTCGTTGAACGGACGACCGCCGTCGAAGGCCAGCGTGTCGGCCAGCTGCGTGAGGTCCCCGCCCTCGACGGCCGCCCAGAACTGGGCCTCCGCCGCCGTGCTCGCCCCGTCCCCACCGAGGACCGGTCCGGCCGCCGGCAGCGCCAGGGCGCCCTGCGGCCAGTACCGCTGATGGCGGAAGGCATAGGTGGGCAGCTCGACCGGTTCGGCGGCGGTCAGCACCGCGCGCCAGTTGACGGTCGCGCCCTGGACGAAGGCCTCGGCGAGCGAAACCAGCAGGCGCTGGGCGCCGCCGTCGTCGCGGCGCAGGGTGCCGCAGACGGCGGCCGTCACGGCGCCCGGCCCGGCCGCCTGGGCGACCTCCTCCAGGGTGTCGTTCATCGCACCGAGCAGCACCGGGTGCGGCGTGGACTCGACGAAGACCTGGTAGCCCTGACCGGCGAGCGTGCGCACCGCGCGGTCGAAGTGGACCGTGGCGCGCAGGCTGCCGTACCAGTAGGCGGCGTCCAGCTCCTCGCCGGTCAGCGTCTCGCCGGTCATCGCCGAGACCATCGGGATCCGGCCCCGGCGCGGCGCGATACCGGCCAGGACCTCGGTGATCTCCGCTTCGAGGCGGTCGACCTGCGCCGAGTGCGAGGCGTAGTCCACCGCGACCATCCGGGCGCGCACGCCCTCCGCCTCGAACTCGGCCTTCAGCTCCTCCAGGGCCTCGGGCTCACCCGAAACCACCACCGCCGAAGGGCCGTTGACGGCTGCCAGGGCAACACGCTCACCGAAGCGGGCGATCCGCTCCTCCACCACCGCGGCGCTCCGGCTCACCGACAGCATCCCGCCGAGACCGGCCAGCACCTTCAACGACTGCGAACGCAGCGCCACCACCCGGGCGCCGTCCTCCAGCGACAGCATCCCCGCCACCGTCGCCGCCGCTATCTCGCCCTGCGAGTGACCGACCACGGCGTCCGGCGCGACACCGGCGGCCTCCCAGAGCGCCGCCAGCGACACCATCACCGCCCACAGGGCGGGCTGGACGACATCCGCCGCCTCCAGTGCGGGGGCACCCTCGGCACCCGCCAGGACGTCGCTCAGCGACCACTCGACGTACGGCGCCAGCGCCGCCTCGCACTCCGCGAGGCGCGCGGCGAACACCGGGCTGCACGCAGCGAGTTCACGCCCCATGCCGACCCACTGCGAACCCTGACCGGCGAAGGCGAAGACCACCCGCGCACCCGGGCGGGCCACACCCGACACCACCGCACCCGACGGCGCACCGGCGGCCAGGCTCTGCAGGCCCGCGACCAGCTCGGCGCGCTCGGTGCCAACCACCACCGACCGGTGCTCGAACACCGACCGCGTCGTCGCCAGCGACCAGGCCACCTCGGCCGGCGCCTGGTCCGGCCGCGCCGCGACCCACTCCCGCAGCCGGCCCGCCTGGGCGGTCAGCCCCTCGGCCGTCCGGCCCGAGACCAGCCACGCGGCCGGCCCGTCCAGCTCCACCACCGCGGCGGACCGAACGTCCTCGGCCGGCCCGTCCACGGTCTCCACCGCTTCGGGCTCCTCGGCCGGGGCCTCCTCCACGATGACGTGCACATTGGTGCCGCTGATGCCGAAGGCCGACACACCGGCCCGGCGCACCCGCTCCCCGGTGGGCCACGGCACCGGCTCGTTCAGCAGCCTGATGTCACCGGCCTCCCAGTCCACGTGCGAGGAGGGCACGTCCGCGTAGAGCGTCCGCGGCAGCTGCTCGTGCTGGAGCGCCAGCACCATCTTCATCACCCCGGCGACACCCGCGGCCGCCTGGGTGTGTCCGAGGTTCGACTTCACCGAGCCCAGCCAGAGCGACCCGCGGTCGCCGCGGTCCTGGCCGTAGGTGGCCAGCAGCGCCTGCGCCTCGATCGGGTCGCCCAGCGTGGTGCCCGTGCCGTGCGCCTCCACCACGTCCACATCGGCCGTGGAGAGCCGGGAGTTGGCCAGCGCGGCGCGGATCACCCGCTGCTGCGAGGGGCCGTTCGGCGCGGTCAGACCGTTGGACGCGCCGTCCTGGTTGATCGCCGAGCCGCGCAGCACCGCGAGTACCGGGTGGCCGTTGCGCCGGGCGTCGGAGAGCCGCTCGACCACGAGCATGCCCGCGCCCTCGGCCATGCCCATGCCGTCGGCCGCGTCCGAGAACGCCTTGGAGCGCCCGTCCTCCGCGAGACCGCGGGCGTGCGAGAACGCGCGGAAGCCGTCCGGGCTCGCCATGATCGTGACGCCGCCGGCCAGCGCCAGCGTGCACTCGCCCTGACGCAGCGCCTGGGCCGCCAGGTGCAGGGCCACCAGCGAGGACGAGCAGGCCGTGTCGATGGTCACCGCCGGACCCTCCAGGCCCAGCACGTAGGAGACCCGGCCGGAGAGCACGCTGGCCGCGTTCCCGGTCATCAGGTGCGCCCCGAGGCTCTCCACCTCCTCCTCGTCGGCCATCGTGACGGCCAGGTACGAGGAGCCGTACCCGCCCACGAACGCGCCGGTCTGGCTGCCGCGCAGCGTCGCGGGGTCGATGCCGGACCGCTCCAGCGCCTCCCACGAGGTCTCCAGCAGCAGCCGCTGCTGCGGGTCCATCGCCAGCGCCTCGCGGGGGCTGATCCCGAAGAAGCCGGCGTCGAAGCCGCTGGCCTCCTGGACGAATCCGCCGACCTGCGTGTACGAGGTCCCGACGTTGTCCACGTCCGGGTTGTAGAGGGAGTCGAGGTCCCAGCCGCGGTCGGTCGGGAAGGTCGACAGCCCGTCCGTGCCGGTGGCCAGCATCTGCCACAGCTCCTCCGGGCTGGTCGCGCCGCCCGGGAAGCGGCAGGCCATGCCGACGATCGCGACCGGCTCGTCCATGGCGAGCGCCGCCGTCGCCGCGGGACCGCCGAGGTCCACGATGTCGGACAGGTCGCCGGCGAGCTGTTCGCGCAGCAGCGCGGCGAGCGCGACCGGGTTGGGGTAGTCGAAGACCAGGGTGGCGGGCAGCCGCAGCCCGGTCGCCGGGTTCATCCGGTTGCGGAACTCGACCGCGATCAGCGAGTCGAAGCCCAGGTCGGTGAACGGACGGCCGGCCTCGATCGCGTCGCCCGAGGCGTGTCCGAGCACCGCCGCGGCGTGGGTGCGCACCAGGTCCAGCAGCACCCGGTCGCGTTCGGTGCCCGGCAGCCCGGCCAGCTGCTGGCGCAGCACGTCCGCGGCGCCGGCGCCGGTCGCCCCGGCGGCCGAGGTGACGGCCGCCCGGCGCGGGATGAAGTCGTCCGCGAGCACCTGCCAGAGCGGCGGGATGCCGGTGGCGGCCGCCTGCGCCCGCAGGCCGGCCTTGTCCAGCCGGGCCGGGACCAGGATGGACTCGGCCCGCTCCAGGGCGAGGTCCAGCAGGACCAGACCCTCCTGCTCGTTCAGCGCGGCGAGGCCCGAACCGGTCATCCGGCGGAGCATCACCTCGTCCAGGCCGCGGCCGATACCGGCCTCGGGCATCCACGGGCCCCAGGCGAGCGCGGTGCCCGCCAGTCCGGCGGCCCGCCGGGCGCCCGCCAGCGCGTCCAGGAAGGCGTTGGCCGCCGCGTAGTTGGCCTGGCCCGCACCACCGAACGCGGCCGCGACCGAGGAGAACAGCACGAAGTGGTCGAGGTCCAGGCCCTGGGTCAGCTCGTGCAGGTGCCAGGCCGCGTCCACCTTGGGACGCATGACCGCCGACACGCGCTCGGCGCTCAGCGAGTCGACCATGCCGTCGTCGATGATGCCCGCGGCGTGGAACACGGAGCCCAGCGGGCAGTCGGCCGGCAGCGAGTCCAGCACCCCGGCCAGCGCGTCCCGGTCGGCCACGTCGCACGCGACCACCCGGACCCACCCGCCCAGCTCGGCCACCTCGGCGGCCAGCGCGGCCACCCCGGCGGCGCCCGGGCCGGAGCGGCTGAGCAGCACGGCCCCGCCGGCCCGTCCGGTGGCCACCATGTGCTTGGCGACCACACCGCCGAGCGTTCCGGTGCCACCGGTGACGAGCACCGTCCGCGGGTCCTGGTCGGCCGGCCGCTCCGCCGCCGTCCGGTCGGGGACCACCAGGTCGCCCGACGGGCGGGTCAGGCGCCGGCCGTAGCCCTTCCGATCGCGGACGGCCACCTCGGGCTCTCCGCTGCCCAGCACGGCCGGCAGCGCGGCCACCTCGCCGTCACCGCCGTCCGCGGGGAGGTCGGCCAGGACGAACCGGCCGGGGTTCTCCAGCTGGGCCGAGCGCAGCAGGCCCCAGACCGCGCCCACGGCCGGGTCCGCCACCGCGTCGCCGGCCTGCACGGCCACGCCGCCACGGGTGACGACCACCAGCTGCGCGGGCTCCAGCTCGGCCGCGGCCAGCCAGTCCTGCGCCAGCTCCAGGGCCTCGCCGGCGACCTGACGGGCGGCCACGGCCGTCCCGTCGACGCCCTCGCCGCTCACGCAGGCGATCACCACGCGGGGCGAGACCTCCCCCTCCGCGGTGGCGGCGGCCAGTTCGGCGATGCCGGGGTAGCCGTGCACCGGGATCCCGGCGGCGGCCAGCTGCTCGGCCACGGCGAAGCGGTCGGCACCGACCAGCGCCCACGGTCCCTCCTGCACCGCGCCCTGCGGCAGCGGCGCCCACTCCACGGTGAACAGCGCGTCGCGGATCCAGTCGTCGGCGCTCTGCAGCTGCTCCGGCGAGACCGGGCGGGTGATCAGCGAGTCCACCGTCACCACCGGCCGGCCTGTGGCGTCGGCCGCGGTCAGCGTCAGGCTGCCCTGGGCGTCCCGGCGCAGCCGGGCCCGCAGGACCGGCGCCCCGGCGGCGTGCAGCGCGACGCCCGTCCAGGCGAACGGCATCCGGATCTGACCCTGCTGGGCGTCGCCGGACTCCTGCGCCTCGGCCGCCTCGGCCACCACGCCCGCGAGCAGCGCCGCGTCCAGCAGGACCGGGTGCAGCCCGTACGAGGCCGGGTCCCCGGCCTCCTCCGGCAGGGCCACCTCGGCGAAGATGTCCTCGCCGCGGCGCCAGACGGCCTGCAGGCCCTGGAACGCCGGTCCGTAGATGTCGGCCAGGTGCACGGTGTACAGGTCGCTGATGTCGAGCGCCTCGGCCCCGCGCGGCGGCCAGACCGTGAGGTCCTCCTCCGGTTCGGCGGCGGCCGGGGCGGGGGCGATCACCGCGGCGGCGTGCTTCACCCAGACCTGCTCCTCCTCGGGGCGGTCGGGGCGGGAGAACACGTCCACCTGGCGCCGGCCCTCGGCGTCGGCCGCGGTCACCACCACCTGGACCTGGACGCCGGCGCCGTCCGCGGGCAGCACCAGCGGCGACTGCAGGGTCAGCTCCTCCAGCAGCGAGCAGCCCACCTGGTGGCCGGCGCTCACCACCATCTCGACGAAGCCGGTGCCGGGCAGCAGCACCACGCCGCCGACCGCGTGGTCGGCGAGCCAGGCGTGCGTGCGCAGCGACAGCCGTCCGGTGCACACCAGTTCGGCGTCGCCGGCGAGTTCGACCACGGCGCGCAGCAGCGGGTGGGTGACGGTGCCCAGGCCCAGCGAGGCCGGGTCGCCGCTCCCTGCCCTGGCCGCGCCGGGCAGCGCGAGCATGCCCTTCGGCCAGTACCGCTCGTGGCGGAAGGCGTAGGTGGGCAGTTCCACCTGGTCGGCGGCGGGCAGCACCCGCGCCCAGTCGACGGGCACCCCGGCCACGAAGGCCTCGGCGAGCGAGGTGAGCAGGCGCAGCGCCCCACCGTCGTCCCGGCGCAGGGTGCCGCAGACCCGCCCGGCCTGGACGGCCGGGCCGGCGTCGACGGCGGCCTCCTCCAGGGTGTCGGTGATCGGCGCGATCAGCACCGGGTGCGGGGAGACCTCGATGAACACCTGGTGGCCGAGGCCGGCCAGGGTCCGCACCGCCCGCTCGAACCGGACGGTGGCCCGCAGGCTCGCGTACCAGTACCCGGCGCCCAGCTCCTCGCCGGTCAGCATCTCGCCGGTGACCGCCGAGATCATCGGGATCCGCCCGGCGCGCGGCGTCACCCCGGCCAGCAGGGAGGTGATCTCCTCCTCCAGCCGCTCCACCTGCGCGCAGTGCGAGGCGTAGTCGACCGCGACCATCCGCTCGCGCACGCCGTCGGCCTTCAGCTCCTCCTGGAGCTCCCGCAGGGCGGCCGCCTCGCCGGAGACCACCACCGCCGAGGGGCCGTTGACGCAGGCCAGCGAGAGCCGGCCCGCCCAGCGTCCGAGCCGCTCCTCCACCCGGGCGGCCGGCTCGGTCACCGACAGCATCCCGCCGATGCCGGTGATCGCCCGCAGCGCCCGGGACCGCAGCGCGACGACCTTGGCCGCGTCCTCCAGGCTCAGCATGCCCGCGACGGTGGCCGCGGCGATCTCGCCCTGCGAGTGGCCCACCACCGCTTCGGGGGTCACGCCGGCGGCCTCCCAGACCGCCGCCAGTGAGACCATGACCGCCCACAGCACGGGCTGCACGACATCGGCCGCCTCCAGCGCGGGCGCGCCCTCGGCGCCGGCCAGCACGTCGGCGAGCGACCAGTCCACGTACGGCGCCAGCGCCGCCGCGCACTCGGCCAGCCGCGCGGCGAACACCGGGCTGCCGGCCGCCAGTTCGGTGGCCATGCCGAGCCACTGCGAGCCCTGGCCCGGGAAGACGAAGACCGCCCGCGCGCTCGCGTGCGCCACCCCCGCGACGACCGAGGCGGTCTGCTGACCGCCGGCCAACTGGCCCAGGCCGCCCATGAGTCCGGCCCGGTCGGTGCCCAGCACCACGGCCCGGTGCTCGAAGGCCGCGCGCGTGGTCACCAGTGACCGCGCCACCGCGGCCGGCTCCAGGGCCGGTCGCGCGGCGATCCAGTCGCGCAGCCGGTCCGCCTGGGCGACCAGCCCGTCCGCCGAGCGGCCCGACACCAGCCACGCCTCGGCGCCCGACACCAGTGGTGCCACGACCTCCGCGACGACCGGCGCCCCGCCCTCCGGGGCGCCGGGCTCGGCCGGCGCCCCGGCGTCGACGGCCTCCGCCGGCTCGGCCTCCTCGGCCGGGGCCTCCTCGATGATGACGTGCGCGTTGGTGCCGCTGACGCCGAACGAGGAGACGCCACCGCGGCGCACCCGCTCGCCGGCGGGCCAGGACTCGGCCTCGTTCAGCAGCCGGACGTCACCCGCCGACCAGTCGATGTGCGGCGACGGCTCCTGCGCGTGCAGGGTCTGCGGCATCCGCTGGTTCTGCAGCGCCAGCACCATCTTGATGACGCCCGCGACGCCGGCCGCGGCCTGGGTGTGCCCGATGTTGGACTTCACCGAGCCGAGGAAGACCGGACGGTCCTCCGGGCGGCCCTGGCCGTAGGTGGCGATCACCGCCTGGGCCTCGATCGGGTCGCCCAGTGTGGTGCCCGTGCCGTGCGCCTCGACCACGTCCACGTCGGCGGCCGACAGCCGGGAGTTGGCCAGCGCCGCGCGGATCACCCGCTGCTGCGAGGGGCCGTTCGGCGCGGCCAGGCCGTTGGAGGCGCCGTCCTGGTTGATCGCCGAGCCGCGGATGACCGCGAGCACCGGGTGCCCGTTGCGCCGGGCGTCGGACAGCTTCTCCAGGACGACCATGCCCGCGCCCTCGGCGATGCCCATGCCGTCGGCCTCCGCCGAGAACGCCTTGCAGCGTCCGTCGTGGGCCAGCCCGAGCTGCTTGGAGAACTGGGTGAACATGATCGGGATGGCGGTCACCGTGACACCGCCGGCCAGGGCCAGCGTGCACTCGCCCGAGCGCACCGCCTGGGCGGCCAGGTGCAGCGCCACCAGGGACGACGAGCAGGCGGTGTCCACCGTCACCGCCGGGCCCTCCAGGCCCAGCGAGTACGACACCCGGCCGGAGATGACGCTGGTCGACGTCCCGGTCATCAGGTGGACGTCCAGGTCCTCGTCCGTGCCGAAGCCGTAGCCGGACAGCGCGGCGCCGGCGAACACACCGGTCAGCGAGCCGCGCAGCGAGGTCGGGTCGATGCCCGCCCGCTCCAGCGCCTCCCAGCAGACCTCCAGCAGCACGCGCTGCTGCGGGTCCATCGCCACCGCTTCCCGCGGGCTGACACCGAAGAACCCCGCGTCGAATCCGCTGGCGTCCGCGATGAACCCGGCCTCGCGCACCTGCGATATGCCGTCCGGGTCCTCCGCGTAGAGCTCCTCGATGTTCCAGCCGCGGTCGGTCGGAATTCCGGCGACCCCGTCCCGGCCGGTGGAGAGCAGATTCCAGAAGTCCTCCGGAGCCTGGATTCCACCGGGGTACCGGCAGCCGATTCCGACGATCGCTATCGGTTCGTGGCTGCGTTCCTCCACCTCACGCAGTCGCTGACGCGTGTTGTAGAGATCGGTCGTCACCCATTTGAGGTAGTCGCGGAGAGTCTCTTCGTTCGCCATCGGATCTCACCATTCCAGTCTGTGAAACGCATGCCTGCCATCCGCGCACACGGACAACCACTTACCTGCCGAGTTCCTTGTGGATGAACTCGAATATCTCGTCGTCCGTCGCGGACCCGATCTTCTCCGCGACCGCCTGGGTTTCCGTGGGAGCACCAACCTCCATCCACTGGGAAAGGAGCTCCTGCAGGCGATCGGTGATCAATTGGTGCGTCTTCTCGTCCGGCGCCGCCCCGGTCAGCACCGACCCGAGCCGGTCGACCTCCTCCACCAGGGACACCGGACCGGACCCGTCCCGGAACTCCTCGTTCCAGAGGTACTCGGCCAGCACCGCCGGGGTGGGGCAGTCGAACAGCAGCGTGGCCGGCAGCTGCAGGCCGGTGGCGGCGCCGAGCCGGTTGCGCAGCTCCACCGAGGTCAGCGAGTCGAAGCCCAGGTCGCTGAAGGCCCGGGTGGCCTCGACGGCCTCGGGGGACGCGTAGTCGAGCACCGCGGCCGCCTGCGCCTGGACCAGCTTGACCAGCGTCCGGTTCTGCTCGGCCCGGGTCAGGCCCGCCAGTTGCTCCCGCAGGGACGCGCCCGCGTCCGGGTCGGCGGCCGCACCGGCCCCCGCCCCGGCCAGCGCCGCGACGACCTCGGGCAGCCCCTCGATCAGCGGGCTGCGCCGGCGCAGCGTGAACGGCGGGGCGAACCGCGCCCAGTCCACGTCGGCGATCGTGACGGAGCCCTCGCGGCCGTCCAGGATCTGGGCCAGCGCCTGGACGGCGTGGTCCTGGTCCATGACCATCAGGCCGCCCCGGGCCATCCAGGCGCCGGTGTCGGCGTCGGTCATCCCGCCGCCGCCCCACGGCCCCCAGGCCACCGATGTGGCGGGCAGGCCCTGCGCCCGGCGGTGCTCGGCCAGACCGTCCAGGAAGGTGTTGGCCGCGGCGTAGGCGGGCTGGACGCTGCTGCCCCAGGTCGCCGAGATCGACGAGAAGAGCACGAACGCGTCCAGGTCCAGGCCCCTGGTCAGCTCGTCCAGGTGCACGGCGCCCCCGGCCTTGGCGGCCAGTACGGCGGCCGTCTCGGCCAGGTCGGTGTCCTCGACCGTGGTGGCCTGTCCGAGGCCCGCGGTGTGCATCACCGCGGACAGCGCGGGGCCCGTCGCGGCGATCCGGTCGAGCAGCCCGGCCAGCCCGGACCGGTCGCTCACGTCGCACGCGACGACGTCCACCCGGCTGCCCCGGGCGGCCAGTTCGGCCGCCTGTGCGGCGACCCCGGCGGCGCCGGCGCCGGACCTGCTGGTCAGCACGAGCCGCCGCGCGCCCCGACCGGCCAGCCAGCGGGCCACGTGCCCGCCGATCGCGCCGGTGCCTCCGGTGACCAGGACGGTCCCGGTCGGCGTCCACGGCCGCTCCGCCGGGCGGGGGTGCGGGGCGCGGGTCAGCCGCCGGGCCAGGATCCCGGCCGGCCGGATCGCGACCTGGTCCTCGCCGCAGCCGGCCAGCACCGCGGCCAGCCGTCCCGCGGCCTGCTCGTCGACCGTCCCGGGGAGGTCGATCGACCCGCCCCAGCGGTCCGGGTGCTCCAGGGCGACGACCCGCCCCAGACCCCACACCTGCGTCTGCACCGGGCTCGCCGGTCCGGTGCCCGGCCCACCGGCCACCGCACCGGACGTGACCACCCAGAGCGGCGCGTCCACCTCGGCTGAGCCCAGCGCCTGCACCAGGCTCAGCGTGGCGGCGAGGCCCCGGGGCACCACCGGGTGCGCCGGCACCGGCGTCTCGTCCAGGCCCAGCAGCGACAGCACCCCGGCGAAGCCGGACTCCGGCCGCACCGCGCGGATCCGCTCGGCCAGCTGCTTCCGGTCGGTCTCGGCCGTGACCTCCAGGACGACGGGCTCGGCGCCGCGGGCGCTCAGCGCCGCCGTGCAGCCCCGGGCCACATCGCCGTCGGTCTCCCCGGCGGGGAGCACCACCAGCCACCGGCCGGACAGCCGGGCGGGAACGGGGTCGGCGACCGGTGCCCAGGTGACGCGGTAGCGCCAGTTCTCCGTGACCGAGCGGTCCTGCTCCCGGCGGCGCCAGGTCGCCAGGGCGGGCAGCACGGTGCTGAGCTGCTGCTGGTCCTCGATCGCCAGGGTGTCCGCGAGCCGGGCCAGGTCGCCGCCCTCGACGGCGGCCCAGAACTGCGCTTCCGCCGCCGTGCTCGCACCGTCGCCACCGACGGGGGATGCCGTCGCAGCGGACTGGAGCCAGTAGTGCTGGTGCTGGAAGGCGTAGGTCGGCAGCTCCAGCGCCTCGGCGGCGGGCAGCACCGTCTTCCAGTCGACCGACAGGCCGCCGACGTAGGCCTGGGCGAGCGAGGTGAGGAGGCGGGTGGCGCCCGCGTTGTCACGCTCCAGCGAGCCCACCGTCAGGACATCGGCGACACCGGCGTCCTCGGCCGTCTCCGCCACCGCCGCCGTCAGCACCGGGTGCGTCGACACCTCGACGAACGAGCCGTAACCACCACCCAGCAGGGTGCGCACCGCCTCCTCGAAACGGACCATCCGACGCAGGTTCGCGAACCAGTAGCCCGCGTCCACCTCCGTACCGGACAACCACTCGCCCGTCACCGTCGAGATCATCGGAACACGACCCGCCCGCGG
>NZ_JBEXYD010000059.1:0-48143 GCF_040630735.1 Kitasatospora sp. NPDC005748 | reverse complement strand
AGCTACCTCGCAGGCCTTCACCTCCGCGCCTCGATGATCTGGATAGACGACCTCGTACGACCGCTCCACTGATCACAACATCACACAGGCCCTAGGGCCGCCAGTCGCCGGCCAGGGCGGGGCCGAGCTGGTCGAAGTGACGGGTGATCAGCGCGATCATGCCCTCCAGGCCGGACGCCTCGTGGTCGGCGCTCCAGGACAGGTGGGCCGCGCGCAGCACGCTGCCGAAGACCGCGGCCATCACGGTGGGGCGCAGGTCCTCGGCCGGGTCGAGGCCCTCGCGGGCGGCCAGCACCTGGACCACCACCCGCTCCTGCTCGGTGACCCGGCGCAGGTGGGCGGCGAGCAGTGTGGGGGTGTCCTCGATCATCTGCATCAGTTCCAGCGCGCTGGTCACCGAGCCCGGGCCGGTCCGGTGCCGGGAGCCGAGGTCGTGCCAGGACTCGACGATCGCGGCCCGCAGAGCCTGCAGCGGGTTCTCGTCGGCGGGGCGGGCCCGTAGCCGGTCGATGAAGTAGTCCTCGGCGTCGGCCATGACGGCGAGGGCGACCTCGTCCTTGTTGGCGAAGTAGCGGAAGAAGGTGCGCTGCGAGACGTCGACGGCGGCGGCGATCTCGTCCACCGTCGTGCCGGCGAACCCCTGGCTGAGGAAGAGCCGGTGGGCGGCCTCGATCAGGGCGTCCCGGGTGCGCTGCTTCTTGCGCTCGCGCAGGCCGGGACCGGCGCCCTCGGCCGGCCGGAGGGCCGGGGCGGTGGCGAGGGGCGAGCGCTGAGCGGCCATGGCGGGGGCCTTCCGGACGGCGAGGCGGAGGGGGGTACTGGTGCACAACTGTAGCGGTCTGACAAATGTCAGTCCCCGCAACAAGGCAGAGTTTGCCAAATGTCAGTTGCTGACATAATCTCCGGAGCGTGGCGCCCCCAGGCCGGGTAACTCGTGGGGACGGGTGGGCCCGGGGCGCCACGACCACGTCTGTTCGCTGCCATGCCCCCGGAGGGCCCCAGATGAGCCAGTCCGTCGTCAAGAGCACCAAGGCGGACGACCCGCCGCAGCCCGACTCGTCCTCCGGGGGCGGCCTGAAGGGGCATCCCTGGCTGACCCTGCTGACCGTCGCCGTCGGCGTGATGATGGTCGCGCTGGACGGCACGATCGTCGCGATCGCGAACCCCGTCATCCAGGCCGACCTCAAGGCCGCGCCGTCCGAGATCCAGTGGGTGACCAGCGGTTACCTGCTCGCCCTCGCGGTCTTCCTGATCACCGCCGGCAAGATCGGCGACCGCTTCGGCCACAAGCGGACCTTCCTGGTCGGCGCGGCCGGCTTCGCCGCCACCTCGGCCGCGATCGCCTTCGCGGGCAACATCGAGACGGTGATCGCCTGCCGCGTCCTGCAGGGCCTGTTCGGCGCGCTGCTCCAGCCGGCCGCGCTCGGCCTGCTGCGCGGGGCCTTCCCGGTCGAGAAGCTCAACATGGCGATCGGCATCTGGGGCGGGGTGATCGGCGCGTCCTCGGCGGCCGGTCCGATCGTCGGCGGTCTGCTGGTCGAGCACGTCAGCTGGCAGTCGGTGTTCTTCATCAACATCCCGGTCGGCCTGCTCACGCTGGCCCTCGGCATCTGGATCCTGCGGGACGTCCGGGCCGAGAAGGCGGCCAAATCCTTCGACGTCCCCGGCATCGTGCTGCTCTCGCTGGCGATGTTCGCGCTGGTCTTCGGCATCATCAAGGCGCCCGAGTGGGGCTGGGGCGACACCAGCACCCTGCTCTTCCTGGGCGGCGCGCTGGTCCTGATGACGGCCTTCGCGCTCTGGCAGCGGGTCGCCCGCGAGCCGCTGATCCCGCTCAGCCTGTTCCGCTCCGTCCCGCTGTCGGCCGCCACGCTGCTGATGGTGCTGATGGCCTTCTCGTTCTTCGGCGCGATCTTCTTCGTGACCTTCTACCTGCAGAACGTCCACGGGATGGCGCCGGTCGAGGCCGGCGTCCACCTGCTGCCGATGACCGGCATGATGATCATCGGCTCGCCGGTGGCGGGGCTGGCCATCGGCCGGCTCGGCCCGCGGGTCCCGATCGTGGCCGGCATGCTGATCACCACCGTGGCGATGTTCGGGATGTCCACCCTGGACGAGGGCTCCGGCGCCGGGGTGATGTCGCTGTGGTTCGTCCTGATGGGCCTGGGCATGAGCCCGGTCATGGTCGGCGCCACCGAGGTGATCGTCGGCAACGCGCCGATGGAGCTCTCCGGCGTGGCCGGCGGCCTCCAGCAGGCCGCGATGCAGGTCGGTGGCAGCCTCGGCACCGCGGCGCTGGGCGCCCTGATGGCCGCCAAGGTCGGCGACGTGCTGCCCGGCAAGTGGGCCGAGGCCGGCCTGCCGCCGGTCCAGGGCGCCGAGGCCGAGGGCCTCAAGCAGGCGGCCCAGCTCGGCTTCGCCCCGCCCGCCCCGGAGGGGACCCCGGCCGAGGTGGTCGACGCGATGGCCGGCGCCGTCCACCAGTCCTTCCTCAGCGGGATGTCGCTCGCCTTCGCGGTGGCGTCCGTGGTGGCCTTCGCCGCCGCCCTGCTCGGGCTGCTCGCCCGCCGGGGCAAGGGCGAGGCCGGCCCGGCCGTCCACATCTGACCGCCCGCGCACCGCGAAGCCGGTGGCCCCGGACTCCCTCGGGAGTCCGGGGCCACCGGCTTCGCGCGTCGGCCTTCCGGGTCAGCCCGCCGCGCGGCGCAGCTCCACCAGCGGCACCACGCGCCCGGCCCGCGCCCGGTAGGCGGCGAACGCCGGCTGGGCGGCGATCTGGGCCGCCCAGAGGGCCTCGTACCGCTCGCCGCCGGTCACCGGGACGGCCAGCGCCGGGTAGCGCTCGGCGCCGAGCTCGACGGTGACCTCGGGGCGGGCGGCCAGGTTGCGGTACCAGTCCGGATCGGCCGGGGCACCGCCGTTCGAGGCGAAGACGACGGGTCGGCCGCCCTCCGTCAGATGGACCAGCGGGGTGGTGCGCGGCTCGCCGCTGCGCCGGCCCCAGGTGGTGAGCAGCAGCAGCGGGGTGCCCGCGAAGGAGCCGCCGACCGCGCCGGCCGAGGCCCGGAACTCGGTGATCACACCGCGGTTGTACGCGTTGCCGCCGACGGCGGGCTCGGGGTGGACGGCGTTCATGGGAGACCTCCTGGGGTGGTCCGGTTCGTCTGGGAACGACCCTAGGAGCTCACACCTGTGTGAGGTTCAAGGGGATGTGACGGAGGTCACGCCGGGGATCCGGCGGCGGGAACGGCGAAGGGCCGGACCTCCACGGAGGAGGTCCGGCCCCTGGGTTCACCGGTTCACCGGCTCACCGAGCGCTCAGGCGTCGCCGCCGGCGGCACCCGGGTCGGCCGCGGCCACGTCCAGCAGCTGGTAGCGGTCGATCGCGTCCTTCAGGGCGCTGCGGTCGATCTTGCCCTGCTTGGCGAGCTCGGTGAGCACGCCCAGGACGACCGACTGCGCGTCGATGTGGAAGAAGCGACGGGCCGCGCCACGGGTGTCGGCGAAGCCGAAGCCGTCGGCACCCAGCGACTGGTACTGCCCCGGCACCCAGCGCGAGATCTGGTCCGGCACCGCGCGCATCCAGTCGGAGACGGCGACGAACGGGCCCTCGGAGCCCTGCAGCTTCTGCGTCACGTAGGGGACGCGCTGCTGCTCCTCCGGGTGCAGGAGGTTGAACTCCTCGGCCTCCACCGCGTCGCGGCGCAACTCGTTCCAGGAGGTCGCGGACCAGACGTCGGCCTTGACGTTCCACTCCTCGGCGAGGACGCGCTGGGCCTCCAGGGCCCACGGCACCGCCACGCCGGAGGCGAGGATCTGGGCCGGGATCTGCCCGGCGGTCGCCGGGGCGTACCGGTGCAGACCCTTGAGGATGCCCTCGACGTCGACGTTCTCCGGCTCGGCCGGCATCTTGATCGGCTCGTTGTAGACGGTCATGTAGTAGAAGACGTCCTCGCCGTGCGGGAACTCCGCCGACGAGCCGTACATCCGCCGCAGGCCGTCCTGGACGATGTGCGCGATCTCGAAGCCGTACGCGGGGTCGTACGCGACGACGCCCGGGTTGGTCGAGGCCAGCAGGTGCGAGTGGCCGTCCGCGTGCTGCAGGCCCTCGCCGGTCAGCGTGGTCCGGCCGGCGGTGGCGCCGATCACGAAGCCGCGGGCCAGCTGGTCGGCCATCTGCCAGAACTGGTCACCGGTGCGCTGGAACCCGAACATCGAGTAGAAGACGTAGACCGGGATCAGCGGCTCGCCGTGGGTGGCGTAGGAGGAGCCCGCGGCGATCAGCGAGGCCGTGCAGCCCGCCTCGGAGATGCCGTCGTGCAGCATCTGGCCGGTCGGGGACTCCTTGTACGCCAGCAGCAGCTCGCGGTCGACCGACTCGTAGGTCTGGCCCAGCGGGTTGTAGATCTTCGCCGACGGGAACAGCGAGTCCATGCCGAAGGTGCGGTACTCGTCGGGCGCGATCGGCACGAAGCGGTTGCCGATGCCCTTGTCCCGCATCAGGTCCTTGAGCACCCGGACGAACGCCATGGTGGTGGCGATGGTCTGGTTGCCCGAACCCTTCTTGACCGCCTTGTACGCGTCGTCGCCCGGCAGCTCCAGCTGACGCGGCCGCACCTTGCGGGTCGGCACGTAGCCGCCCAGCTCCTTGCGGCGGTCGTGCATGTACTGGATCTCCTCCGAGTCACGGCCCGGGTGGTAGTAGGGCGGGTAGCCCTCCTCCAGCTGCTTGTCCGTGATCGGGATGTGCAGGCGGTCGCGGAAGCGCTTCAGGTCCTCGACCGTCAGCTTCTTCATCTGGTGCGTCGCGTTGCGGCCCTCGAAGTTGGGGCCGAGCGTCCAGCCCTTGACCGTCTGGGCCAGGATGACCGTCGGCTGGCCCGTGTGCTCGCGGGCCGCCTTGAACGCCGCGTAGACCTTGGCGTGGTCGTGGCCGCCGCGGCCCAGGTGCTGGATCTGCTGGTCGGTCATGCTCTCGACCATCTTGCGCAGCCGCAGGTCGCCGCCGAAGAAGTTCTCGCGGATGTACGCGCCGGTCTCGGTGGCGTACGTCTGGAACTGGCCGTCGACCGTGGTGTTCAGCTTGTTCACCAGGACGCCGTCGCGGTCCTGTGCGAGCAGCGGGTCCCAGCTGCGGTCCCAGACCAGCTTGATGACGTTCCAGCCGGCGCCCCGGAACTGGGACTCCAGCTCCTGGATGATCTTGCCGTTGCCGCGGACCGGGCCGTCCAGGCGCTGCAGGTTGCAGTTGACCACGAAGGTCAGGTTGTCCAGGCCCTCACGCGCGGCGAGCGACAGCTGGCCCAGCGACTCCGGCTCGTCCATCTCGCCGTCGCCGAGGAAGGCGTACACGTGCGAGGCGGAGGTGTCCTTGATGCCCCGGTGCTCCAGGTAGCGGTTCATCCGGGCCTGGTAGATCGCGCCGAGCGGGCCGAGGCCCATCGAGACGGTCGGGAACTCCCAGAAGTCCGGCATCAGCCGCGGGTGGGGGTAGCTGGAGAGGCCGTACGGGGCCTTCGACTTCTCCTGGCGGAAGGCGTCGAGCTGCTGCTCGGACAGTCGGTCCAGGAGGAAGGCGCGGGCGTAGATGCCGGGGGAGGCGTGACCCTGGAAGAAGATCTGGTCGCCGGACTCGCCCTCGGCGTCCTTGCCGCGGAAGAAGTAGTTGAAGCCCACGTCGTAGAGCGACGCGGAGGAGGCGAAGGTGGCGATGTGGCCGCCGACGCCGATGCCCGGACGCTGCGCCCGGGAGACCATGACGGCCGCATTCCAGCGGGTCGCGTTGAGGACCTTGCGCTCGATCTCCTCGTTGCCGGGGAAGAACGGCTCGTCCTTGGTGGCGATGGTGTTGATGTAGTCCGTGCTGCGCATCTCGGGCACGGCGACACGCTTCTCGCGGGCGCGCTCGATCAAGCGGAGCATCAGGTAGCGGGCACGCTCGCGCCCCCGCTCGTCGATGGCCGCGTCAAGCGACTCCAGCCATTCCGCGGTCTCCTCGGGATCGAAGTCCGGGACCTGACTCGGAAGGCCGCCAATGATGATCGGGTTGCGATCGGATCCGGAAGCCACGCTGTTCCTTCACTGTCGGTCGAAACTGAGGTGTGTCGCGCCGCCTCCATCGTGCTACCGCGCTCGGAGATCCGTCATCTCTACCGATCGGTAACCGCTGCGCCCGGTAGGCGGAGCGGTCTGGCGGCGCGCGGAGCAGGCGCTATTGCCTGCGCCCCGCACCACCGGGTGTTACGAACAGAGGTGGTCCGACCTGGTTGCCCGATCGTCCGATGGCGGGCGGTCGGGGTGAGGGCCAACAGGAGACTCTACGCCCGCGCACGCGCGGACCCGAATGCCGTTCGCATCTCGGGCACGCGTACGGCCTGTGGACCGGGGTCACCCGAAGCATCCTTGTCCCATGCAGAGAAGGGCAAATCGGTGTGATTCACGACACGTCGACCGGCGTGTCCCCCTGTGGCACGTCAACCTTTGGAGGGGATCGGGGGTCGGGTACTTGCGCGAACCGCCGCGCCCGTGTGGACTACGGCCACAGCCTCGGCATGGATGCCGAGCCGAATACTGGAGGTTATTCCCGTGAGCGCGACCGCGGACCCCGCGGACAAGTCCAACCCGGCCCACCGTCTCGGATTCGAGAAGGACCAGATCATCCAGGAGCTGGGGTACGACGAAGACAGTGACCAGGAACTCCGCGAGGGCATCGAGGAGATCACCGGGACAGATCTCGTCGACGAGGACTACGACGACGTCGCCGACGCCGTCCTGCTGTGGCACCGCGACGACGACGGCGATCTCACCGACACCCTCGTCGACGCCCTGGAATACCTGGCCGAGGGCGGCCTGATCTGGCTTCTGACGCCCAAGACCGGCCGGGACGGCCACATCGAGGCGTCCGACATCGCCGACGCGGCCCGGACCGCCGGCCTCTCGCAGACCAGCTCGATCGCCATCGCCAAGGACTGGGCCGCCACTCGGTTGGCGACCAAGGCCGCCAAGGCGGGCAAGCGCTGAGCGCCCCTCGCGCCTGAGCCGCGATCCAGGGCCGGGCCCCGTTGGAGCTTCCTCCAGCGGGGCCCGGCCGTTTCGCGTTCCGGGCTGGATCTCCTGCCGGGGGTGGCGTTCGCCGAGGGCGAAAGGAGGCGCCCCGAGCGCCGGCCGCCTCACCCGTTCGGCCGAATCGGGGTCGGCGAATGCAAGGATGGCGCTCGCCGCGCCCGCCGCGCGGCCCTGTCGCGTCAGAAAGGTCCCACCATGGCCATCGAGGTCGGCACCGAGGCTCCGGACTTCGAGCTGAAGAACCAGCACGGCGAGCTGGTCAGGCTCTCCGACTTCCGGGGCGAGAAGAACGTCGTCCTGGTCTTCTACCCGTTCTCCTTCACCGGCGTCTGCACCGGCGAGGTCTGCGCGATCCAGAAGGAGCTGCCGCGCCTGCAGAACGACGAGGTCCAGGTGCTCGGCGTCTCCAACGACTCGCCGTTCACCCAGCGCGTCTTCGCCGAGCAGGAGGGCCTGGAGTACCCGCTGCTCTCCGACTTCTGGCCGCACGGCGAGGTCTCCCGCGCCTACGGCGTCTTCAACGAGGAGAAGGGCTGCGCGGTGCGCGGCACCTTCGTGATCGACAAGGCCGGCGTGGTCCGCTGGAGCGTCGTCAACGACCTGCCGGACGCCCGTGACGAGCAGGAGTACCTGAAGGTCCTCGGCGCGCTCTGAGGCCCCCGCGCGCCCCTTCCCGGGGGCGCCCGACGGGCCCGGCGGGCTGCGGACGGACCGCGGGGCGGGCCCCCGCGCGGATTCGAACAGCCACGCCGGGCCCGTTCTCCGCCCAGGACGGGAACCCGGCACTACGATCGGTCCGTTGGCTGGTCAGAGGCTCGGCGCAATCCTCGCCGCACCTCCGACCGCACCACGGGGGCACCAGTGCGTGCCTCCCGAATCTTGGAGGACAAGTGGGTGTCAGCCTGAGCAAGGGCGGCAATGTCTCGCTCACCAAGGAAGCCCCCGGCCTGACCGCCGTGGTCATCGGCCTTGGCTGGGACGTCCGTACCACCACCGGCACGGACTTCGACCTGGACGCCAGCGCCCTGCTCTGCAACGACCAGGGCAAGGTCGACAAGGACGGCAACTTCGTCTTCTTCAACAACCTGAAGAGCCCCGAGGGCTCGGTCGAGCACACCGGCGACAACCTGACCGGTGCCGGCGAGGGCGACGACGAGGCCATCAAGGTCGACCTGGCGACCGTGCCGGCCGATGTGCAGAAGATCGTCTTCCCGGTGTCGATCTACGACGCCGAGAACCGGACCCAGAACTTCGGCCAGGTCCGCAACGCGTTCATCCGCGTGGTGAACCAGGCCGACAACAAGGAGCTGGCCCGGTACGACCTCTCCGAGGACGCCTCGACCGAGACCGCGATGGTCTTCGGCGAGCTGTACCGCAACGGCGCCGAGTGGAAGTTCCGCGCCATCGGCCAGGGGTACGCCTCCGGCCTGCGCGGCATCGCCCAGGACTTCGGCGTCAACGTCTGAGCCGGGCGGCGGGCCCGCCGGGCCTGACGGAGTACCACCGGGCCGGGGTCGGCCGCGGACGCGAGGGCGTCGGCGGCCGCCCCGGCTTCGTGCTGTCCGGGGCCGTGTCGCTCGGGTTCGTGCTGTGCGGCTTCGTGGCGCCCGGGGCGGGCGGCGGGTGGGGCCCGGCCGGGGGGCACCGGTTCGTGCGCCCCGGCTTCGAGCCGGTCCGGCGCACTGGAAGGATAGGAGTTCAGGAAGTTCAGCCGGCCGAAGGAGGCCGGGCGGGGCCACGGGGGAATAGACCTTGAGATGCGCCCCGGGAGGAAAAGGGAGGAAGGACAGCCATGAGTGTCACGCTCGCCAAGGGTGGAAACGTCTCGCTCACCAAGGCCGCGCCGAATCTGACGCAGGTCCAGATCGGTCTCGGCTGGGACGCCCGCTCGACCACCGGTGCGCCGTTCGACCTCGATGCGAGCGCGCTGCTCTGCTCGGGAGGCCGGGTGCTCGGTGACGAGTACTTCGTCTTCTACAACAACCTGAAGAGCCCCGAGGGCTCGGTCGAGCACACCGGTGACAACCTCACCGGCGACGGCGACGGCGACGACGAGGTCGTGCTGGTCAACCTGGACCTCGTCCCCCCGCAGGTGGACAAGGTGGCCTTCCCGGTGTCGATCTACGACGCCGAGTCGCGCCTGCAGAACTTCGGTCAGGTGCGCAACGCCTACATCCGGGTGGTCAACTCCCTGGACGGGCAGGAGATCGCGCGGTACGACCTGACCGAGGACGCCTCCAGCGAGACCGCGATGATCTTCGGCGAGCTGTACCGCTACGCGGGCGAGTGGAAGTTCCGCGCGGTGGGCCAGGGGTACGCCTCGGGTCTGCGCGGCATTGCCCTCGATTTCGGCGTGAACGTACAGTAACGGCGGCCCGAGACCCGCGTCCGACGCGGTCGACGTCCTCGGCGCCATGAACTCGAAAGGTAACCAAGTCCCGTGTTCCTCCGCACCTTCGGCTGGTCATTCGCGATCACCGTCATCGGGCTGATCGCAGCCGGCCTGCTCTGGGGAGCTGAAGGATTCGGCATCGTGCTGATCCTCTCCATCCTGGAGATCTCCCTGTCGTTCGACAACGCGGTGGTCAACGCCACGGTGCTGAAGCGGATGAACCCGTACTGGCAGAAGATCTTCCTCACCGTCGGCGTGCTGATCGCCGTCTTCGGTATGCGGCTGATCTTCCCGCTGCTGGTCGTCGGCCTCACCGCGCACCTCAGCCCCGCGACCGTCATCGACCTCGCGCTCAACTCCGACAAGACCTACGAGGGTTCCACCTACGCCCAGTACCTGGAGGCCGCCAACCCGGCCATCGCGGCGTTCGGTGGCGTCTTCCTGCTGATGATCTTCCTCGACTTCATCTTCGAGGAGAAGGACTACAACTGGCTGGCCTGGATCGAGCGTCCGCTGGAGAAGGTCGGCAAGCTGGAGGCCTTCTCGACGGTCGTCGCGCTGGTCACGCTGTTGCTGGCGTCCAACTTCTTCGCCGGGGAGCACGCCGAGACGGTGCTGCTCGCCGGAGTGCTCGGCCTGGTCACCTACCTCTCCGTCAACGGGCTCTCCTCGATCTTCGAGGCGGGCCTGGAGGAGGAGGCCGAGGAGGAGGAGGAGAAGTCCGGCAAGTCCGGGAAGTCCATCGTCCAGGTGGGCGGCAAGGCCGCGTTCTTCCTCTTCATGTACCTGGAGGTGCTGGACGCGTCGTTCTCCTTCGACGGCGTGGTCGGCGCGTTCGCGATCTCCAGCGACATCTTCCAGATCACCCTGGGCCTCGGCATCGGCGCGATGTACATCCGCTCGCTGACCGTCTACCTGGTCCGTCAGGGCACCCTCGACGACTACGTCTACCTGGAGCACGGCGCGCACTACGCGATCGGCGCGCTTTCGGTGATCCTGCTGGTCGGCATCGAGTACCACATCCCGGAGATCGTCACCGGCCTGATCGGTGTCGCCTTCATCGGCCTCGCCCTCGGCTCGTCGATCCTGCGCAACCGCAAGGAGGCCGCCGCGGGCGGCGGCGGGGACGACCACGAACTGGCGAGCGCCGGCAAGTAGCGCTCCGCACCCGGGGCCGTCGCCCCGGGGCCCGACGAGAACGGCCGCCCCCTCCGGTGAGGGGGCGGCCGTTCTGCGTGCGTGGTGCTCGGTTCGGTTGTCCCCGCTGCGGGAGGGTCAGCCGAGCTGCTGCTCGATGGCGCGCAGCTTGCGCTCCAGCGAGTCCAGCTTGGGCATCGACAGGGTGTCGTCGTCGGCCGTCAGGTCGATGGTCGAGCTGCGGTAGGAGGACGACGAGGAGCCGCTGCCGAGGTAGGACGAGTCGCCGAACGGGTCGGTCGAGGAGGACCCGACGGCGGCCCGCGGGCGGCGGCCGGCCTCCAGGGCGCTCAGCGAAGCGGGCTCCAGCACGGAGCGGCCGGTCTGGGAGGTGGCGTCGGCGTCAGCGGCTAGGGCAGGCTCCGAAGCGTTCGGGCCGTCTCCGGCAGCGGTGAGCGCGGGCACCTGACGGCCGCCGCGGGCCCGGGCCAGCATCCCGCTCTGGCGGGAGATGGCCTTGAGCTCGGCGCGCTCGCGGCGGTCGGCGCTGCGGGCACGCAGCTTGGCGGCCTCCTTCGTCTGGCGCTCCTCGCGGACCTCCTCGACCGCCTCGTCCAGGCTGCGGACGTTCTCCAGCAGCATCAGCGACCAGGCGGCGTAGGTCTCGCGGGGGGCGCGCAGCCAGCGGACGATCCGGATCTGCGGCAGCGGACGCGGGACGAGGCCCTGCTCGCGCAGCGCGGCCTTGCGGGTCTGCTTCAGCGCCCGGTCGAACAGGATCGCGGCCGAGATGGACATCCCGGAGAAGAACTGCGGGGCGCCGTCGTGGGACACGCCGCGCGGGGCGTGCACCCAGTTGAACCAGGCCGAGGCGATCGCGAACACCCAGACCAGCAGGCGCGAACCGAGCGCCGCGTCACCGTGGCTGGCCTCGCGCACGGCGAGCACGGAGCAGAACATCGCGGCGCCGTCCAGGCCGAACGGGACGAGGTACTCCCAGCCGTTGGACAGGCCCAGGTTCTCCTTGCCGAAGCCCACCAGGCCGTGGAACGAGAGCGCGGCGGCGACTCCGGCGCAGCAGAACAGCAGGACGTAGGAGGAGATTCCGTAGATCATCTCCTTGCGCCGGCGGCGCTCCTCGGTGCGCTCCCAGGAGTCACCCGAGTCCTCGTTCTTGGTCGTGTTCTTGAAGCGCAGCGTCGCCACCAGGATGGCGGTGAACAGCAGGGCTGCGCCGCCGATGACGGTCCAGACCAGCTGTATGGAGGTCAGGTTCATTGCGGGTCGGGCCTCGGGTTTCCGCAGGGGACAGGTCACAGTGCGACACAGACGATCAGATCCCGTCGCCGGGACAGGGCCTGACGGTGCGTCCTTGCCGCCGGGCGCCCACCGCGCCCGGGCAGGGGCGGTCGGGACACCTGTGCGGCTAGACGATATCGCGTCCGAAGGGGCGGCATGTTACGGGAGGGGACCTTCGTCCCGCCAGCCGACCCGCCGTCGGCTCCCGGCCGCCGTCGGGTGGTCGGCCGGTGGTCGGCCGGTGTCCCGCCGGTGCACCGTCGGTGTCCGGTTCACGTGGCTGGGTAAGCAGTTCGGGTACCCGGCGGGCGGGCTGATGCCGGATCATTGAGCGACGGACCGCCGGACCGACCGGCGGCCCTGGGGGAGGACTGGGATGGCCTCGATTTGGGAGTACCTGCGCGGGGAGCGGAACACCCTGGACCCGGGCGGGCAGCACAAGATCACACTCACCAAGTCGACGCCGCAGCACGCGATCACCGGGGCCGCGGCCACCACCGGCTACCTCTACGTCAACCTGCACTGGACCACCCGGATAGGAGCGCCGCGCTCCTCCGGCCGGGACGCGCTCAAGCGCTGGTTCAGCCCGCGCATCCTCAGCCCGGTGGAGCCGGACACGCAGCAGGGCGCCCAGCTCAACGTCGACCTCGACCTGGCCTGCATGTACGAACTGTCCGACGGCAGCCGGGGCGTGGTGCAACCGCTCGGCGGCTACTTCGGGGACCTCCAGCGCGCGCCCTTCGTCAAGCTCAGCGGCGACGACCAGTACGGGGCGCCGTCCGGCGAGACGATGTACGTGAACCTGGAGAAGAAGGACCAGTTCAAGCGGCTGCTCATCTTCGTCTACATCTACGACGGCACACCCGCGTTCGAGCAGGCCAACGCGGTGGTGACGATCGTGCCGCAGACCGGTCCGCGGATCGAGATCAAGCTGGAGGAACGCGCCCCGGCCGCCCGTTCCTGCGCAGTGGTGCTGATCGAGAACTCCGGGGACAACCAGCTGACGGTGCGCCGCGAGGTGCGCTACGTCAACGGTTTCCAGGCGGACATCGACCGGCTGTACGGCTTCGGGATGCAGTGGCAGCGCGGGTACAAGGGCCCGTCCGGGCCGGAGTAGCGGCCCCGCGCGGCGGTCAGCGGGGCTGGAACTGCGGGCCCTGCGGCGGCAGCGCGAACTCCTCGGGGGCGGCCGGGGGCTGCGGGGCCGGCGGCGCGGGCTGCTGGGCCTGCTGCTGGGACGGCGGCGCGGTGGCCGACTGGGGGTAACCGTAGCCGCCCTGCTGCTGCGGTGCGGGCTGCGGCGGGTACCCGTAGGTGCCCTGCTGCTGCGGGTAGGGCTGCTGCGGTGCCTGGTGGGCCGGCTGCGGGTAGCCGTACCCGGGGCGCGGGGCCTGCTGGGGATAGCCGTAGCCGCCCTGCTGGGGGCCGGGCTGCGGGTACCCGTACCCCGGTTGCCGGGCCGGGGGCGCGGGCGGGACGGTCGGCGCGGTGGTCGGCATCGCGGGCGGCGCCTGCGGCGGCGGGGGAGCGTGGGCGGGTACGGCCGGGGCCGACGCGGGCGGCTGCGGGGCGGCGGCCTGCGCGGCGCCGAGCGGGACGGCGGGCGCCAGGGTGTACGTGCCCGGCTCGGGGCGGGCGACGGGGCGCGGGTCCGGCACGGCGGCGCGCGGGTCGGCCGGACCGGCGCCGCGGGCGTCCGCCGCGCCGTCCTCGACGGTGATCCCGAAGTCGGTGGCCAGGCCGATCAGCCCGGACGCGTAGCCCTGGCCGACGGCCCGGAACTTCCACGACCCGGCCCGGCGGTAGAGCTCGCCGGCGACCAGCGCGGTGACGTCGTCGTTCTCGGGCATCGCGAACTCGGCGAGAGCGGCGGCGCCCTCTCCGGCGCCGGCGTCGAAGAGCAGCAGGCGCAGCCCGGTCACGGAGCGGAACGATCCGCCCTCGGAGGAGCCGGCCAGCACCACCCGGTCCACCTCGGGCGGCAGCTTGGCGAGCTCCGCCTCCACGGTGTCGGCGATCTCGGCGCCGGCGGCGGTCTGCTGCTTGGGCAGGTGGCGCACCAGGCCCGACGGGTGCCTCGGCTGGTTGTAGAAGACGAAGTCGGCATCCGAACGAACCCTGCCCTCGGCGCCGAGGAGCAGCGCGGAGGCGTCCACGTCCGGCGCACCGGGCGTGGCGCTCCAGCGCAGCACGGCGCGGACCGCCGCCACCGGCAGTGCGATGTTGGCGCCCTTGGCCATCACGTGCGTCATAGCGGACCATCCTGCCTGTTCGCCACCCCTTCGGACAACGTGACCGGAGGGGGCGCGGCCATCGGACTTTGCCAATGCTTGCGGTTTGTGAAGCGGAGGGTAATCTTCCGAGAATTCGATGTTTCCGAATCGCATTCGACCGGAAGTCGTCCGTACGATAGGCGGCCAGAGGGCCCCGGGGGGTTCGGCGAGGGGGATCAGCAGCGCGCGCCCGGGAACCACCGGGCCCGGTGGACCGGTTAACCATCGTGACGCCCCGCGCCCCGCAACGGTGCCCGACGGCCGCACTCCGACCTCCCGCAGCCCGACTCCCCACCTGATCGCGGCACCCCCCGAGCCGCCTCCGCACCCCCTCCCGGCCCCCTTCCGCACCCCCGAGCACCGCCCGCACCTCCCTGAGCACGAACCCCGCACGCCCCTGAGCACGAACCCCGCACGCCCCTGAGCACGAACCCCGCCGGGACCGGCGGCCGCAACCCCTGAGGAGAGCACCATGCGCCATTTCGGCCACCTCGCCGACGACGTACGCGGCCGGCTCTTCCTCGAACAGCCCAGGGCCTTCTCGGCGGAGAGCGACGCGGCCGTCCTCGCCACCGCGCTGGGCGCGACCCTCTACAGCCCCGCCACCCGGCCCACGCTGGGTGAGGACATCCGCAAGCAGGCGGGTCGGGGCGTGGTCTCGATGGTGCTCTGCCTGGAGGACGCGATCGCCGACCACGAGGTGACCGCGGCCGAGGCCAACCTGGTGGTGCAGCTCGGCGAGCTCTTCGCGGAGCCGCACGGCGGGCTTCCGTCGCGGGGCGGGGCACCCGGCGCGGCCGGGGAGGCGGCGGTCCGCGACGACCTGCGGGCGCGTGGCGAAGTGCGTCCGGAGATGCCCGGCGGGTGGCTCGGGGAGGTGCGGGGAGTGACGTCCGAGCCGGTCGAGGCCACCGAAACCTCCACCGCTCGCACACAGGATCTGCCCCTCCTCTTCATCAGGGTCCGAGCCGCCTCCCAGATCACCGACCTGGCCGGCCGGCTCGGCCCGGCGATCGGGCTGCTCACCGGTTTCGTCCTGCCGAAGTTCACCGACGAGAGCGGCGGCGAGTTCCTGGAAGCGCTCGCCGGCGCCGAGGCGGCCACCGGCCGCCGGCTGTTCGCCATGCCCGTCCTGGAGTCCCCCGAACTGGCCCACCTGGAGACCCGCCGCGAGCAGCTGTTCGGCATCGCCCGGCTCCTCGACAAGCACCGCGAGCGCGTCCTCGCCGTCCGGCTCGGAGTCACCGACCTCTGCTCCGCGTACGGGCTGCGCCGCTCGCCCGACCTGACCGCGTACGACGTCGCGCTGGTCGCGTCGGTGATCGGGGACGTGGTCAACGTGCTCGGCCGGGCCGACGGCACCGGGTTCACCGTGACCGGTCCGGTCTGGGAGTACTTCCCCGTCCAGGAGCGGATGTTCAAGCCGCAGCTGCGCCGCACCCCGTTCGCCGAGGCGGAGCCCTCCGGGGTGGCCGTGCGCCAGCGGATCATCGACCACGACCTGGACGGCCTGATCCGCGAGATCGAGCTCGACCGGGCCAACGGACTGCTCGGCAAGACCTGCATCCACCCCAGCCACGTCCCCGCCGTGCACGCGCTCTCCGTGGTCACCCATGAGGAGTACAGCGACGCGCGGGACATCCTGGACCAGGAGCGCGGCGGCGGCGGGGTGCTGCGTTCGGCGTACACCAACAAGATGAACGAGGCCAAGCCGCACCGGGCCTGGGCCGAGCGGGTGATGCTGCGCGCCGAGGTGTTCGGGGTGGCGAGGGAGGACGTCAGCTTCGCGGAGCTGCTCTCGGCCTGCCTCTGCGGCTGACCGCGGGGGCTCGTGGCTCGTGGCTTCGGGTCTCTTCCGCTTCTCGTACCGCCTGCGCTACTCGCACTACCCGCACTTCTTGTACCTCTCGTACCTCTCGTACCTCTCGGACTTCTCGGACCGACCGCACGACTCGCACCATCGAAGGCAGGACCAGTAGTGACAGCACAGCAAGAGTGGACCGGTCGCTGGGTGGCCGACCGGGCGGGCGTCGGTCTGACCGGCTCGGACCGCCTCCCCGACCTGGTCGGCCTCGCCCTGCGCGAGAACCCCAAGCGCGCCCACCTGCTGGTCTCCACCGTGCTCGGCAAGCACGTCCCGCAGCGCCCGTCCGTGGTGCACGGCGCCGGTCTCGACCTCGGCCGCCTGGTGCGCGAGCTGCTGGGCGAGGAGGCGGCCGCCCGTGCCGTCGTGCTCGGCTACGCCGAGACCGCCACCGGCCTGGGCCACAGCGTCGCCGACGCCCTGGACGCTCCCTACCTGCACTCCACGCGCCGCCCGGTGGCCGGGCTGACCCCGGTCGGCGGCTTCGAGGAGGAGCACTCGCACGCCACCTCCCACCTGCTGCTGCCCGCCGACCCCGCGCTGCTGGCCGGTGACGGCCCGCTGGTCCTGGTGGACGACGAGTTCTCCACCGGCAACACCGTGCTCAACACCGTCCGCGAGCTGCACGCGCGCCACCCGCGCGCCCACTACGTCGTGGTCGCCCTGGTCGACCTGCGCGACGAGAGCGACCGCCGCCGACTGGTCGACACCGCCGCCGAACTCGGCACCCGGCTCGACCTGGTCGCCGCGGCCGGCGGCGGCGTCGAGCTGCCGCCCGACATCCTCGCCCGCGCCGCCGAGCTGATCGCCGAGGTCGGCCCCGCGCCGGAGCCGCCCCCGGCCGCCCCCGCCCCGCTGGTCCGGGTCGCCCTCGACTGGCCCGCGGGCCTGCCGGACGGCGGACGGCACGGCTTCAGTGCCGCGCACCGGGCACAACTCGAAGAGGCGCTCCCGCAGTTGGCGTCCCAGCTGGCCGCCGCGCTGGAGCCGGGCGACACCGGCCCAGCGGCGGGAGAGGGCCCAGTGGCGGGAGAGGGCCCGGCGGCGGGCGAGGGCCGGGAGTCCCGCGCGGCCGGCTCCGGCCGGGTGCTGGTCCTCGGCTGCGAGGAGCTGATGTACGCGCCGCTGCGCCTCGCCGGCGCCCTCGCGGACCACCTCCCCGACGGCGAGGAGCGGGTCCGCTACTCCACCACCACCCGCTCGCCCGTCCTCGCGGTGGACGACCCGGGCTACGCCATCCGCACCCGGCTCTCCTTCCCCGCCCACGACGATCCGCAGGACGGCGGTTCGCGCGAGCGCTTCGTCTACAACGTCGCCCCCGGCGCCGACCCGGCCCGCCGCTTCGACGCGGTGGTGCTGGTGGTCGACGACGTGTCCGACACCCCCGAACTGCACGACGGCGAACGCTCCCTGCTCGCCCAGCTGCGGCAGGTCACCGACCGGGTGGTGCTCGCCGTGCTGCCCTCGCACCGGCCGGTCCCGGCCGTCCGGCCGGAGCGGAGCGCGCTGCCCGCGCCGCTGCACGGCCCGGAGTTCTCCTCCTACCGCGCCGACGAGGTCTCCTGGCTGCTCAAGGACCTCTCCGACGTCCCGCTGGAGGCCCCGACCGAGGAGCGCGAGGAGGCCGTCCAGAACGGCGGCGCCCACTACGCGGAGTCCCTGCCGGTGGAGTACCAGCCCAGCCCCGAGTACCAGGAGCTGTTCCACCAGGCCCTGCGGATCTCCGCCCGCCGGATCGCGCTCGCCGTCGGCACCGTCGCGGAGACGCTGCTCCGCGAGCGCGGCCGCGGCCTGGTGCTCGCCTCGCTGGCCCGGGCCGGCACCCCGGTGGGCGTCCTGATTCGCCGCTGGCTGGCCTTCGCGCACGGCCTGGACACCCCGCACTACGCCGTCTCGATCATCCGCGGCCGCGGCTTGGACCCGGTCGCCGTCCGCTACCTGGACGCCCACCACCACGCCCCCGACGTGGTGTTCGTGGACGGCTGGACCGGCAAGGGCGCGATCACCCGCGAACTCGCCGAGGCCCTGGCCGGCACCGCCTTCGACCCCGAACTGGCCGTCCTCGCCGACCCCGGCCGCTGCGTGCGCACCTACGGCACCCGGGACGACTTCCTCATCCCCTCCGCCTGCCTCAACTCGACCGTCTCCGGCCTGGTCTCCCGCACCGTGCTGCGCGCCGACCTGATCGGCCCGGACGACTTCCACGGCGCCAAGCACTACACCGAACTGGCCGGCGGAGACGTCTCCGGCGCCTTCCTGGACACCGTCGCCGACCACTTCGCCGAGGTCCTGGACGAGGTGCGGACGGCGGCCGACCGGCTCGCCGCCGAGGACCGCACCCCCGACTGGGCCGGCTGGGCCGCCGTCGAGCGGATCAGCACCGAGTACGGCATCGACAACGTCAACCTGGTGAAGCCCGGCGTCGGCGAGACCACCCGGGTCATGCTGCGCCGCGTCCCCTGGCGGGTGCTGGCCCGCCGCGGCACCGGCGCCGACCTCGATCACGTCCGTCTGCTCGCCGCCCAGCGCGGCATCCCCGTCGAGGAGGTCGACGACCTGCCGTACTCGTGCGTCGGCCTGATCCACCCCCGCTACAGCCGGGGAGCGACCGGCGCCTCCGGCACGGCCGTCCTGGTGAAGGAGTCCTGAACCCGATGAGCAGCCCCAGTGGTTTCCTGGTCGCGAGCGACCTCGACCGCACCCTGATCTACAGCAACCGCGCCCTCGCCCTGGACGTGCCCGACCGGCTCGCACCGCGGTTGCTCTCCGTCGAGGTGCACGACGGCAAGGCGCTCTCGTTCATGACCGAGCAGGCCGCCGGGCTGCTCGTCGAACTCGCCCGCGAAGCCCTGCTCGTCCCCGCCACCACCCGGACCAGGACGCAGTACGAACGGGTCAACCTGCCCGGCCCGACGCCCGGCTGGATCCCCGCCTACGCGATCTGCAGCAACGGCGGCCGGCTGCTCGTCGACGGCGTCCCGGACGAGGACTGGCAGGCCGAGGTGGCCGGCCGGCTGGCCACCGCGTCGGTGCCGCTGGCCGAGGTGGTCGAACACCTGGCGCTCTGCGCGGACCCGGAGTGGACCCACAAGCGCCGGGTCGCCGACGAGCTCTTCGCCTACCTGGTCGTCGAACGCGCCGAGTTGCCGGCCGGCTGGCTCGACGAACTCACCGGCTGGTGCGCCGAGCGCGGGTGGACGGTCTCGCTGCAGGGCCGCAAGGTCTACGCCGTCCCGGCGCCGCTGAGCAAGAGCGCGGCGCTGGCCGAGGTCGAGCGGCGCGTCGGCGGCGCCACCGTGCTGGCCGCCGGCGACTCGCTGCTCGACGCGGACCTGCTGCTGGCCGCCGACGCCGCCTGGCGCCCCGGGCACGGCGAACTCGCCGACAGCGGCTGGACGGCCCCCGGGGTCACCGCGCTCGACCAGGTGGGCGTGGCGGCGGGGGAGGAGATCATCCGTCAGTTCCTGGCCCGTGTCCGGGGCGGGGCAGGCGTGGGTGTGGGTGCGGCTGCGGGCCCGGAGGTTCCGCGGACCGTCGGTGCGGAGGTCTCGCGGACCGCCGACTCGGACGGCGGGCCGGAGGCCGGCTCGCTGGAGTCCGTGGCCAAGGGCTGAGGCCCGGCGCCGCCGGCCGTTCCGCGCTCAGGTCAGCCGCTCCCCGTGCCCGCCGGCCGTTCCGCGCTCAGGTCAGCCGCTCCCCGTGCCCGCCGGCCGTTCCGCGCTCAGGTCAGCCGCAGCAACCGCCGCCGCAGCAGCCGCCCCCGCCACCGGACGGGGCCTGCTGCGCGGCGCCGCCGGACGCGCCGCCGGTGACGGCGACGGCCGACAGCAGCTTCACAGTGTCCTCGTGCCCCTGGGGGCAGACCGCAGGATCGTTGGCCTGCGCCATCGTGCGGCGGAGTTCGAAGGTGGCCCCGCAGGAGCGGCAGCGGAAGTCGTAGCGTGGCATACCCGCAGGGTAGCCCGGCGCGGGCCGGCGGTGCAGGGGGCCCGCACGATCCGTGGGGGCCGCCAAGGTCGCCGGGGTCCCCGGGGCTGCCGGGGGCGGCTCGCGCTACCGGTGGCCGCCCAGGTCCTCGCGGATCAGCTCCACCACCTGCGCCGCTGTCTCCCGCACCGCCGCCAGCTCGGTCAGGAAGTGCCAGTAGTCGGGGTGCCGGCCGGCCGTCTCCAGCGCCTCGACCGCCCGGTCCAGCCGGCCGACCGCCGCGTCCAGCGGAGCCGCGTGCCGCGGGTCCGGCGCCTGCCGCCCCGCCATCGCGAGCCGCTGGGCGTCCCGGAGCGCGAAGCGGGTCCGCTCGATCTCCCGGTTCGGATCGTGCTGCACCTCGTTCAGCTGCCGCAGCCGCTCGTTCACGGCCACCACCGAGCCGTCCGCGGTGTCCAGCAGCGCGCGCACCGTGCCGAGCGCGCCGGTCGCGTCCGGCCAGCGCTGCTCGTCGCGCGCCCGCGCCGCCTCGGCGAGCTTCTGCTCCGCCGCCCGCCCCGCCTCCGCCACCTGGTCCGGCACTCGTTGGAGGTCCTGCCAGCACGCCGTGGCGAACCGCCGCCGCAGCTCGCTCAGGGCCGGCTCCACCGTGCCGGCCTTGGTCTCCAGCGCCTGGATCCGGGTCCGCAGGCTGGCCACCCGCCGGTCGATCTCCCGGGCCCGCTCCGGCAGGTGCTCCGCGTCCGCCGTGATCGCGTCGGCCCGCTCCTTCACCCGCTCCGCGCGCTGCAGCGTCGCCGCCACCCCGTGCCGACCCGCGCCCTCGTTCAGCCGGCCCAACTCCGGGCTCAGCTCCGCCAACCGGGCCGCCAGGTCGTCCGCCTTCAGCCCCGCGCCGCGCACCGCCTCCAGCGTGGTGGTCGCGGTCAGCAACGACCGCTTCGCCCCCTCCACCGCCGGGGTCACCCGCATCAGCTGCGACTCGGCGTGCTGCAGCACCGGCTGCAACCGCTGCAGGAAGCCGTCCAGCTCAGCCTGCGCCGACCCGAGCTGCCCCTTCACGTCCTGCAACTGGTGCCGGGCCCGCGCCGCGGTACCGGACTCCAGCTCCTCGGCATCCAGATCGTGCGCGTCCAGCGCCGCCAGGTAGTTCACGGTCACCTGGTCCACCCGGCCGGAGATCGCCTCGAAATCCGCCGCCGCCCGCTGCGCCGTCACGCCGTCCTCCGCCGCCCGCACCGTCTCCACCGCCAGTCGCACCTCGCGCTGGGTGGAGTCCAACTCGTAGAACGCCTGCTGCGCCGCGTCCCGGGCCGCCTTCGCGTCCGCCCGCACCCCCTCGCCGCCGCGCCGGCCCCACCAGCCCCCGCCCGTACCGAACGACGCCGCCCCGGCGGCGCCCAGCGCGCCCGCGATCACCAGCGGCAACACCAGGGCCTCGGCCACCGCACTCCCCGGCCGCCGCCCCCACCCACTCCCGTCGGCCACCCTCACTGCGCGCTCCCTGTTCCGACCGCTGATCCACTGCCCATTGTTCCCGATCGCCCCACCACACCGGCACCCCCACCCGTCCCACTCCCCGAGCACCCGCACCACACCACCCCCCGGGACCAGGTACTCTAGGCAGTCGTCGTGCCCCCACCGGGCCGCGACGGGGGGCGCGTAGCTCAGTGGTAGAGCGCTGCTCTTACAAAGCAGATGTCGGCGGTTCGAAACCGTCCGCGCCCACAGTAGAGAAGGGCCAGTTCGGAGGAGTGATCCTCACGAACTGGCCCTCGGCCGTTTTTGCGGCCCTACTCGTCCCGTGCCACTGGCGTGCCAGATGCTGGTGCGGGGTACCTCTTGGCCAGCCATTCCTCGACCGCAGTCCGGGACGTGTATCCGTGCTGGCGGAGGAGATCGACGATGTCGCGGCCACAGATCAGGACTACCGGGTGCTCATCGTCACGGATCTCCTTCTGCATCTGCTGGTTGAAGTAGGACGTCGTGACGAGGACCCCGAAGTTTCGGTGTCGGAGCCGTGAGATCAGTCGGCTTCCTTCCTTCACGCCGACGGCCTGGTCGGGCGACTTGCACTTTGCTTCCAGGGCGAAGTCGATGGCGATCCGGTCCGTCGGAGGGCCCAGGTAGTACTGCCCCACGGCGTCGCGCCCGCCATCGCGGCTCCGACGGGTCACCTCGACCTGGCCGGTCGCCGGCGCGAGAAGGCGCCACAGTTCCACCGCGCACGGCTCGAAGTCGTGTTCCCGGCCACGGAAGTGCTCGCGGATTGTTGCCAGGATCTCCTGGGAACTCGGGTCAGAGGGCAGCTGCTCCGCCTGGCTGCGGATGACGGTCGTCGCCGGGGCAGTAAGCGGAAGGTAGGAGCGGGTTTCGACCCAGGTCCGCCACGCGTCGGGGCAGTCGCCCTCCAGAGGGTCTCCACCCTTGATGAGGTGCTGGATCCACTTGCGTGTAATGGCAGCCTGGTCCAGCACGGTGAACCGGGCCCGGTAGTTCTGGAAGCGCTCACCGCCGGTGGTGCGCCAAATGGCAGCGAGTTCGTCATCGGAGGTGAGAGCCGGGCCTCCCGGCGCGAGCAGTCCGCGGAACCGGACGCCGCGGCCGGTGGCGCCAGCCTTCTCGAAGAGGAGGAACGGAGGTATTCGCCGCCGCTCCTCCGGACCCGCATGGGAGGCAGCGAAAACATCCCGTAGGAGGAGGTTGCCGCCGGGATTCGTCCCGTGCAGTTCGTGCCCCGGCTTCCTGTTGTCCCCGTAGTAGGTGAACGTTCCGGTCTGCGGATCGAGAGCATCCGGCCAGTCGGGCTCCCGGCCGGTCGTGTAGAGGACGGCCAGGCGGACGTCCTGATTCCAGGGTGAACCGGCGAGCCGGAAACCTCCCTGATTGCCCACCTTCGGGACCAGCTTGTTGATCGGGTCGTCCGAGATGTTGCCTTTGGTGCCACCCGGATAGAACGCGTCAAGGTGAAGATCGACATCGGTCAGCTCATCGAACGCGGCTGCGGGCTGATCGGTCTGTGATGAGGGTGCACTGGCGGCAGGCACGTGCTCAGGCTCCGTTCTGGGCGACTGGCAGTACGTATGTACGAATGTGGAGTTTCTCTCGGGTCCGATCGCTCGCTGACACTGGGGCGCGATCGCAGCGGAGAAAGAAGCGAGGCCGGTCCGAAGTAGGCCGGACCGGCTGCGCTGAGTGAGCCGGCTACTGGCTGGCTTCTGTAGCCGGGTTGTCGCGCTGGAGCGCTTGGCGGACTGCCTCGCCCATCCGGTCGGCAATGGCCCGGTCCCGGTCGCTGGTCATGTGCTGGTAGATCAGCGCGGCCCTGGTGCTGCTGTGGCCCATCCTGGTCATGAGCTCGCGGGTGGGCCCCGTTCTGGGGGGCGAGGGTGTTCCCGGTGTGGCGTAGGTCGTGGAAGTGGGCATCCTCACTCAACCCGGCCGCGGTGCGGGCCCGGATCCAGTCGTCCCGGAAGTTGCTCCGGCGGAGCTTGCCGCCGCGGGGGCCGATGAAGAGGTGTCCATCCGGTCCGGCGCCAGCGAAGTGGTCGAGGTGATTCGCCATGTCGGCCACGATCTCGGCGGGGAAGGCCACCGGCTGGAGGCCGGCGCGGCTCTTCGGTGCCTTGTCGTACAACCGTCCGGTGGTCAGCTCTGCCTGGTTGCGCTGCACCTGGACGAACCGGCCATCCAGATCGACGTGCCTGCGGCGGAGCGCGGCCAGCTCACCGAAGCGCAGCGTAGTGAACGCGGTCAGCAGGACCAGGGCCCGCCAGCGAGGGCCGATCGCCTCGGCCACAGCGAACACCTCGGTGACGGAGAGGATGGGGCGCTCCAGGGTCGTACGTGTCGGAGCCGTTCCTCATCGGCCTTGCCGACGGCGAGGAAGAGTCCGGCGATCTCGTCCATCAGGACCACTATCGGCACCGGCCGGACCTTGGCGGGCAGACCCCAGATGTCGGCGGTCACATTCCTCAGCAGCTACCGAGCCGGGGACAGCCTGATGAGCGCGGATCAGGTCGTAACGGCCCGGACGATCGTCGGCCCAGGTCGGGACGGTTGTTCTGGGCTGGGCCGCAGGCGTTTGCGGGGAGGGGGCGGGTGGGCGGATTGATCATCGGAGGAGCGGGTAGCCCCGGGGCATGATCGGAGGTGATCGCTGATGGGCGGACAGACTTCGGCCGAGGTGGCCGGGGAGGCTGACGGGCCGGCGCAGGGTGAGAGTCGGGCCGAGCTGTCGTCGCGGCTGAACTGGTTGCGGGCGGCTGTGCTCGGGGCCAATGACGGTGTGGTCTCGACGGCGGGGATCGTGACCGGTGTCGCCGGGGCGTCGGGTTCGCGGACGGCGCTGGTGGTGGCGGGGGTGGCGGGTCTGCTGGCCGGGGCGATGTCGATGGCGGCCGGGGAGTACGTCTCGGTCAGCACGCAACGTGACACCGAGCAGGCCGCGTTGGCGAAGGAGCGGCGCGAGCTGGCGGAGGATCCGGAGGGGGAGCTGGACGAGTTGACCGACTTCTTCCGGGGTGCCGGGCTCGACGACGGCCTGGCCCGTCGGGTGGCCGTGGAGCTCACCGAGCGGGACGCGCTGGCGGCGCACGCGCACACCGAGCTGGGGATCGACCCGGAGGCGCTCACCAACCCCTGGCAGGCGGCGTTCGCCAGCGCCGCCGCGTTCACGCTGGGGGCGCTGGTGCCGTTGCTCGCCGTGCTGTTGCCGCCGGAGTCCTGGCGGCTGGGCGTGACGGTGGCGGCCGTCCTGCTGGCGCTCACCGCGTCGGGCTGGGTGAGCGCCCGGCTGGGCGGCGCGGGGCCGCTGCGGGCAGTGCTGCGGAACGTGGCGGGCGGCTCGCTGGCGATGGTCGTCACCTACAGCGGCGGTGTCCTGCTCGACCGGGTGACGGGCGGCTGACCGGCACCTGACCGGCGTCCGAGCGGGTGCGGGGCCAGGGAGGCTGTGTTTGTGTGAGCGCAGACTGCTTGGGAGAGGTGAACCACGGTGACCATGCCCCCGTTCGGATCGAGCGATCCGTTCTCCGACCTGCTCAGCCGGTTCTTCGGCATGAGTCCGACGGCCTCCCCGCCCGCCGTGCAGCGGGTGCCGATCGGGCGGCTGCTGAGCGAGTCCTCGCAGGAGTTGCTGGCGCTCGCCGCGCGACGCGCCACCGAGGACGGGAGCAGCGACCTCGACACCGCTCATCTGGTCTGGGCCGCCACCAAGGTGGAGGCCTCGCGGCGGATGCTGGAGCGTGCCGGCATCGACCCCGAGCAGCTCGCCGAGGACCTGGGCAGGGAACTGCCGTCCGGGGGCGGGGCGCAGACGCCGGGCGGCCGCCCGGCGCTCACGCCGTCCGCCAAGCGCGCGCTGCTCGCCGCGCACGCCCGTTCCCAGGAGGCCGGCGCGTCGTACATCGGGCCGGAGCACATCCTCGGCGCGCTGCTGGACGAGGAGCGCTCCGGCGCCGGCACGGCGCTGCGCAACGCGGCGCCCTCGCCGGAGGCGCTGCGCACGGTGATGGAAGGGCGCGGGACGGGTGGTGAGCGCAGCGGCACCGGCGCGCGCCCGAGCCAGACGCCCACGCTGGACGAGTACGGCCGGGACCTGACCGAGGAGGCGCGGGCGGGCAGGCTGGATCCGGTGGTCGGCCGGGCCGAGGAGATCGAGCAGACCGTCGAGATCCTCTCCCGCCGGACCAAGAACAACCCGGTGCTGATCGGCGAACCCGGCGTCGGCAAGACCGCCATCGTGGAGGGTCTGGCGCAGCGGATCGTCTCCGGGGACGTGCCGCAGAGCCTGCGCGAGAAGCGGGTGGTCGCCCTCGACCTCACCGGGCTGGTGGCGGGTTCCAAGTACCGGGGCGAGTTCGAGGAACGGCTGAAGAGCGTGATCGACGAGGTCACGGCGGCCGAGAAGAGCGTGATCCTCTTCCTGGACGAGCTGCACACCGTGGTCGGCGCGGGCGGTGGCGGCGAGGGTTCGATGGACGCGGGCAACATCCTCAAGCCGGCGCTGGCCCGCGGCGAACTGAGCGTGGTGGGCGCCACCACCCTCGACGAGTACCGCAAGCACGTGGAGAAGGACGCCGCGTTGGAGCGCCGCTTCCAGCCGGTGCTGGTGCCGGAGCCGAGCGTCGAGGAGACGGTCGAGATCCTGCACGGGCTGCGTGACGCCTACGAGGCGCACCACCAGGTGCGGTTCACCGACGAGGCGCTGGACGCCGCCGCGAGCCTCTCCGACCGCTACGTGAGCGACCGCTTCCTGCCCGACAAGGCGATCGACCTGCTGGACCAGGCCGGTGCGCGGGTGCGGCTGCGCAGCCTGAGCGGCTCCACCGAGGCGATGCCGGTGCAGGACCGGATCACCAAGCTGCGCCGGGAGCTGGAGGAGGCCGTCGCGGACGAGGAGTTCGTGCGGGCCGCCAACCTCAAGACCGAGCTGCGGCAGACCGAGGACGAGCTGGCCGCGGTCAGGGAGTCGCGCGAGGAGGTCGTCGCGGTCACCGCGGAGGACATCGCGCAGGTGCTCTCGGGACGGACGGGCATCCCGGTCGCGGAGCTGAACGCGACCGAGCGCGAGCGGCTGCTCCAACTGGAGGAGCACCTGCACCGGAAGGTGATCGGGCAGGACCAGGCCGTCACGGCGGTCGCCCAGGCGGTGCGGCGCGGCCGGGCCGGGATGGGCGACCCGGAGCGGCCGACCGGGTCCTTCCTGTTCCTCGGGCCGACCGGCGTCGGCAAGACCGAACTCGCGAAGGCGCTGGCCGAGCTGCTGTTCGGTGACCCGGACCGCATGATCCGCTTCGACATGAGCGAGTTCCAGGAGAAGCACACCGTCTCCCGGCTGGTCGGCTCGCCGCCCGGGTACGTCGGCTACGAAGAGGCGGGGCAGCTCACCGAGGCGGTCCGCCGCAAGCCGTACAGCGTGCTGCTCTTCGACGAGGTGGAGAAGGCGCATCCGGACGTCTTCAACCTGCTGCTCCAGGTGCTGGACGACGGGCGGCTGACGGACGCCCAGGGGCGTACGGTCGACTTCCGCAACACCGTGGTGATCATGACCAGCAACATCGGCTCGCAGCGGATCCTGGAGCACGCGGGCGACGTGGACGAGATCAGGGACGACCTGATGGGGGACCTGCGGACGCACTTCCGGCCGGAGTTCCTCAACCGGATCGACGAGGTGATCGTCTTCCACGCGCTCTCCCGCAAGGACCTCCTCAAGGTGGTCGACCTGATGCTGGAGCGGAGCCGGCGCCGGCTGAAGGCGCAGAACATCGACCTGGAGATCACCGACGGGGCCAAGGAGTGGCTGGTCAACCGGGGCTACCAGCCGGAGTTCGGGGCGCGGCCGCTGCGCCGCACCATCCAGTCCGAGCTGGACAACCGGATCTCCAACCTGCTGCTGGACGGCACGGTCCGGGAGGGGGACACGCTGATCGCGGAGGTGGACGCGGGCGAGCTGGTGGTGGCGCTGGCCCGGCCGGAGCCGTCGGCGAAGGCGGAGGACGCCTGGGCGAAGGCCGCCGATCCGCAGTAGCGCGGTGCGGTCGGCTTTGCCGGTGCGGACCAGGTCGGACCGGTCAGCGAGGTTCGGGCGTACTCCCGCGGGAGTACGCCCGAACGCCACCCCGGGGTGACGCGGTGGGCCGGGCCCGGGGTCTAGCCTTCCGGGCATGACGCCGCGTACACCCAAGCCGTCGCGGGCGCACCCCGGGCCGTCGTCGTCGGAGGTGCCGCCCGTGTCGGGAATGCCCCCCGGGGCGGGAGAGCATCCCCGGCCGGGGTCCGCCATGCCCGAGGGCGGGCGGGCCGAGCCCTGGCGCCCGCCGTGGGTGCGGGCGGCGAAGGCCGGCTGGCCGGTCGCCACCGCGCTGGTCGTCGCGGCGGTGCAGGTGGTGGGGTCCACGGCGGCCGCCGGCCACCAGAGCGGACGGGTCCAGCTGGACCCGTTCGGCTACCTGCTGCTGCTCCTCGGGCCCGCGTTGCTGGTGCTGCGCCGCCGGTGGCCGGTGGCGGCGGTGACGGGCAGCTCGGCCGTCACGGTGCTGTACCTGGCCGCCGGCTATCCGTACGGGCCGGTCTTCGCCAGCTGGGTGATCGCCTGCTGCGTGGCGGTCGCCTCCGGGCACCGGCAGGCCGCCTGGGCGGGCCTCGGCGGGGTCTACCTCGCCCATGTGCTGATCACCTTCGTGGTGCCGGCCGACTGGCTGCGTACGGAGCCGCAGCAGATCGCCTGGTGGCAGGAGCTCGGGCTGGTGGCCTGGCTGCTGCTGGTGCTGTCGGTGGCCGAGATCGTCCGGTTCCGGCGGGAGCAGCTCGCCGCCCACCGCGAGTACCGCCAGCAGCAGGAGCAGCGCCGGGCGGACGAGGAACGGCTGCGGATGGCGCGCGAGTTGCACGACATCCTGGCGCACAGCCTGTCGCTGATCACGGTCCAGGCCGGGGTCGCGCTGGAACTGATCGACAGCAGGCCGGAGCAGGCCCGTACGGCGCTCACGACGATCAAGGCGACCAGCAAGGAGGCCCTCGGCGAGGTCCGCCAGGTGCTGGGGACGCTGCGCGGGCCGGGTACGGCCGCGCCGCGCGGTCCGGCGCCCGGGCTGGCCCGGCTCGACGAGCTGACCGAGCAGGCGCAGCGGGCCGGGCTGGCCGTCGAGGTGCGCGAGACGGGTGACCGGCGCGCACCGGCCGCCGGCGTCGACCTCACGGCGTTCCGGATCGTCCAGGAGGCGTTGACCAACGTGATCCGGCACTCGGTGGCCCGGCGGGCCACGGTCGGTCTGGACTGGTCGGACCCGACCGCGCTGGTCGTCACGGTCGACGACCCCGGTCCGGCCGCGCTCGGCGACGCGGGTGGCACCGGCAGCGGGCTCATCGGCATGCGGGAGCGGGCCGCCGCGTTCGGCGGCGCCATCACGGCGGGGCCGCTGGTCGGCGGCGGATTCCGGGTCCGGGCGACGCTGCCCACGACCGGTGCGGAGGACGAGTGATCCGGGTACTGCTGGCGGACGACCAGTTGCTGGTGCGGGCGGGCTTCCGGGCGCTGCTCGACCAGCAGGACGACCTCACGGTGGTCGGTGAGGCGGACGACGGCGACGCCGCCGTCCGGCTCGCCCGCGAACTCCGCCCGGACGTCGTCCTGATGGACATCCGGATGCCTCGCACGGACGGGCTGGAGGCGACCCGGCGGATCGCCGCCGATCCGGCCCTGACCGAGGTGCGGGTGGTCGTGCTGACCACCTTCGAGCTGGACGAGTACGTCTTCGAGGCCCTGCGATCGGGGGCGGCCGGCTTCCTGGTCAAGGACACCGAGCCGGCCGAGCTGCTGCGTGCCGTCCGGGTCGCGGCCGCGGGGGACGCGCTGCTCTCGCCGGGGGTGACGCGCCGTCTGATCGGCGAGTTCGCCGCCCGCTCCAAGGCGCCGGAGCAGACCCCGGCGGGGCTCTCGGACGTCTCGGCGCTCACCGAGCGGGAGCGGGAGGTGCTGGCGCTGGTGGGTCTGGGGCTGTCCAACGCGGACATCGCCCGCCGACTGGTGGTCAGCCCGCTGACCGCCAAGACGCACGTCAGCCGGGCGATGGTGAAGCTCGGTGTGCGGGACCGGGCGCAACTCGTCGTGCTGGCCTACGAGTCGGGGCTGGTCCGGCCCGGCTGGCTGGGCTGAGCGCGGCTTCCGGCGGGTGGGGGCACGGGTCTGGACGACGTCCCGGCCCGGGCCTTCTCGTACGCCCCGGGCCTCTCGTATGCCCTGGGCCGTCCCGCACGCCCTGGGCCGGCACGTCGTACACCCCTACCCCGTGCCTGTCCGCTACTTCCCACGCGCGGCTGCCGGGCCGTCCGTACTCCCGCGGGAGTACTTCAACGGCCGCTGCCCGGAGGACGCGGGAGCAGGCTCCCCGGCGGGACGCTCTAGGTGTTTCGGGACGCACCCCGAAGCGGCTGAAGCCCACCGCCGAGGAGATGAACCACCATGTACACGCTGCTGGCCGACCACGACGGGCATTGGCCCGGTCCCTGGATCCTGCTGATCCCGCTCGCCTGGGCCGCCGTGGTGTTCCTTGTGATCGTCGTGCTGCGCCGGACGGTCTGGCGCCGCGGCTGCGGTGCCGGGGCGGACCACCCGCTGGCCGTCCTCGGCCGCCGGTACGCCGAGGGCGCCATCGACGCGGAGGAGTACCGCGCCAAGCGGGCCGTCCTCACCGAGAGCCGGCGCGGGCGCGAGCAGGGCCGAGGGGGCGCGGGGAAGTGAGCACACTCGATGTCGTACGCGACACCGCCGCGCGGGTCGTCGACGCCGTGAAGGTCTACGGCGTCGGCGACACCGTGGTCCGGGCGCTGGACCACGTCACGGTCGACTTCCCGGCCGGGGGGTTCACCGCGATCATGGGGCCGTCCGGTTCGGGCAAGTCCACCCTGATGCACTGCGCGGCGGGCCTCGACACCCTCACCGCGGGCCGGGCCTACATCGGCGGTACCGAGCTCGGCCCGCTCGGCGACCGGCGCCTCACCCTGCTGCGCCGGGAGCGGATCGGCTTCGTCTTCCAGGCGTTCAACCTGGTACCCACACTGACCGTCCGGGAGAACATCACCCTTCCGCTCGACCTGGCCGGCGCCGCACCCGACCGGGGCTGGCTGGACGCGCTGATCGACATCGTCGGCCTCGGCGACCGGCTGCACCACCGCCCGAGCGAACTCTCCGGTGGCCAGCAGCAGCGCGTCGCCGTGGCCCGGGCGCTCGCCGGGCGGCCCCAGGTGGTCTTCGCCGACGAGCCGACCGGCAACCTCGACTCCCGCACCGGCGGCGAGGTGCTCGGCCTGCTGCGCCGGGCGGTCGACGAGATGGGGCAGGCCGTCGTCATGGTCACCCACGACCCGACCGCGGCGGGGTACGCCGACCAGGCCCTGTTCCTCGCCGACGGCCGGCTGGTCGACCGGATGGAACAGCCGAACGCCGACCGGGTGCTGGACCGGATGAAGGCCTTCGAACGGGGGCGGTCATGAGTTCCACGACGGCCGCCGCGACCGCTGCCGCCCGGCTCAGCCTGCGCTCGCTGGGAGCGCACAAGCGGCGCCTGGTCGGCACCTTCCTCTCGATCCTGCTCGGGGTCGCCTTCCTGGCCGGGACGATGGTGCTTGGCGACACCCTGCGCTCCAACTTCGACACGCTGTTCGCCGACGCCAACGCCGGCACCGACGTGGTGGTCCGCAGCGCCGACGTCCTGGACTCCCCCGGGACGCCCGGAGGTGTCCGGGCACCCGTCGACACGGCGCTCACCGAGCGGCTGCGGGCCGTCCCCGGGGTGGCCGCCGCCGAGGCGTCGGTCCAGGGCGCCGGCCAGCTGGTCGGCAGTGACGGCAAGCCGGTCGGCGGGCAGGGGCCGCCTACCCTGGCCGGGAACTGGCTCACCGACAGCCGGCTCAACCCCTACCGGCTCGCCGAGGGACACCCGCCGCAGGCGCCCGGCGAGGCCGTGGTCAACCGCGGTGCGGCGAAGGCCGGCGGGCTGCACATCGGCTCCACCACCGTGCTGCGCACCCCCGACCCGGTGACCGTCACCGTCGTCGGCATCGCCACCTTCGGGGACAGCGCGGACGGGATGGGCCCGAGCACCTTCACCGCACTCACGCTGGCCGACGCCGAACGCCACCTCACTCCCAAGGGCGCCGGTCAGGCCGGCTCGATCCAGGTCCGGGCGGCGGACGGGATCTCCCAGCAGAAGCTGGTGAGGAGGATCGCCCCGGAGCTGCCCGGCGGGGTGGAGGCGATCACCGGTACGGCGGCCACCCAGGAGAGCACCGCGATGGTCTCGGGGCGGTTCCTGACGATGTTCACCACCCTGCTGCTGGTCTTCGCCGGGATCGCCCTGCTGGTCGCGACCTTCACCATCCACAACACCTTCGCGATCGTGGTCGCCCAGCGGACGAGGGAGAACGCCCTGCTGCGGGCGCTCGGGGCGGTGCGGGGCCAAGTGCTGGGGGCGACCCTGGCGGAGGCGCTGGTCGTCGGTGCGCTCGCCTCGCTCGGCGGGCTGCTCGCCGGGATCGGCGTGGCCGCAGGGCTCAAGGCACTGTTCTCGGCACTCGGCTTCTCGCTGCCGACGGGCGGCATGGTGATCAGTACGGCCGCGGTCGTGCTGCCGCTGCTCGTGGGCACGCTGGTCGCGGTCGGCTCGGCGCTCCTGCCGGCCGTCCGGGCCGGGCGCACCGCGCCGCTGGCGGCGCTGCGCGAGACGGGAGTGGATCGGGCGGCCGAGGGGTGGTCCGGCAGGGCTCGGGTCGGGCTCGGCGGGCTGCTGGTCGCGGTGGGTGTCCCGGTCACCGTTCTCGGCGCGACGGACGGGCCGTCGGTCGCCCTGACCACCGGGGGCGGGCTGGCCGTCCTGGCCGGCGTGGTGGTGCTCGGTCCGGTCGCCGCGGCACTCGCCGTCCGGGCGCTGGGCGCGCCGCTGCCACGGCTGCGCGGGGTTTCCGGCACGCTCGCCCGGCGCAACGCGGCCCGCAACCCGCGCCGCACGGCGGCCACGGCGAGTGCCCTGATGATCGGCGTCGCGGTGGTCACGCTGTTCACGGTGTTCGGCGCCTCGGTCAAGGCCACCCTGGATTCCACGGTGAGCTCGTCCTTCGCCGGTGACCTCGCCGTCACCGCGCCCTCCTTCGGTGCGGGCGGCAGCGGGGTCAGCCCCAAGCTGGCGGACGCGCTCGCCCAACTGCCGGAGGTGCGGCAGACGGTGGGCCTCGGCCGGGGCGTGGCGCGGATCGACGGTCACGGGCGGGTCCTGGACGTCACCGACCCGGCGCGACTGGCCGGAATCGTCGACCTCGGCCGCGTCGACGGCGCCCTCGACACGCTCGGCACCGACGGCCTGGCGGTGGCTCGCAGCGAGGCGGAGCAGCGCGGCTGGCGGCTCGGCCAGAGCGTGACCGTCGCCTTCACGGACGGCGTGAGCGGCCCCTTCACGATCCGCGCCCTGTACGACGAGAGCGGTCTGGCCGGGGACTACCTGATCACCCGCCAGGCCTGGGCGCCGCACCGCGGGCAGGACGCGGACACCATGGTCGCCGTCGGGCTCAAGGCCTCCGTGCCGCTCGCTGCGGGCCGGGCCGCCGTCGAGAAGGCCGCCGCCCCCTTCGGGAACCCACAGGTGCAGGACCGGGCGCAGTACGCGGCGAGCGCGGCCGGCGGGGTCGACATGATGCTCTCGGTGGTCTACGCGCTGCTGGCCCTGGCGGTGCTGATCGCCCTGCTCGGCATCGCCAACACCCTGACCCTCGCCGTGCACGAGCGGACCAGGGAGCTGGGGCTGCTCCGGGCGGTCGGCCAGACCAGGGCGCAGCTGCGGGGCATGGTGCGCTGGGAGTCCGTCCTGGTGGCGGCTTTCGGGACGGTCGGCGGGCTCGGTCTCGGGGCGTTCCTCGGCTGGGCGCTGGTGCGGGCCTCGGACAGTGCCGGGACGGGCTCGTTCGCGATCCCGCCGGGACAGCTTGCGGTGGTGCTGGTTGCCGGACTGGCGGCGGGCGCGGTCGCGGGCCTGCGCCCGGCAGGCCGGGCGGCGCGGCTCGACATCCTCAGGGCGATCGCGACGGAATGAGGAGGTGCGGCATGAGGAGGCACGGGGTGACAGGACGACGAGGTGACGGCCGTCGAGGCGGCAGCGGGGTGAACGCAGGGTGGGTGAGCCGACGGGGCGTCACGCGCCGTGGGCGCACCTGGCCCACCTGGCCCACCTGGCCCACCCGGCCCCCCGGCCACCGGTCCGAGCCGGCGCTGGCTCGGACACCCCGGCCCGACCGGCACCCTGTCCAGCGGACACCGGGGTCGCCCCGGTGCCCGGCCGGGCGGATCCAGCCCGGCCGGGTCCGGTGCTCGGTCGAGCTAGGGGAACACCTGACGCAGCAGCGGGTCCGGCAGGCCGCGGCGGCGCCACTCGCGGGGGTAGCCCAGCGAGACCTCCTCGAAGCGGACGCCGTCGTAGTTGGTCACCCGAGGGATGTGCAGGTGCCCGTAGATCATCGCGGCGGTGTTGAAGCGCCGGTGCCAGTCCGCCGTCAGCTCGGTGCCGCACCACTGGGCGAACTCCGGGTACCAGAGGATCTCGGTGGGCTGGCGGACCAGCGGGTAGTGGTTGACCAGGACCAGCGGCAGCTCCGGGTCGCAGGCCGCCAGGCGCTTCTCGGTGAGCCGGACGCGCTCGCGGCACCAGGAGTCGCGGTCGGGGAACGGGTCCGGGTGGAGCATCCGCTCGTCCGAGCAGACCACACCGCTGTTGTACGCGGCTTCCAGGGACTCCTTCTTGGTGGTCGTACCGGGAGCCCGGAAGGTGTAGTCGTACAGCAGGAACAGCGGCGCGATGGCGACCGGTCCGCCGACGCCCTCCCAGACCGGGTACGGGTCCTCGGGGGTGACGACACCGAGTCGGCGGCAGAGGTCCACCAGGTACTCGTAGCGGGCGACACCCCGCAGCTGCACCGGGTCGTCGGGGTGGGTCCAGAGCTCGTGGTTGCCGGGAGCCCAGATGACCCGGGCGAAGCGCTCGGCGAGCAGGCTCAGGGACCACTCGATGGTGGTGCTGATCTCGGCGATGTCACCGGCGACGATCAGCCAGTCGTCGGGCGAGTCGGGTTGCAGCTTCGCCACCAGGTCGCGGTTCTCCTGGTAGGAGACGTGCAGATCGCTGACGGCGAGCAGCCGGCCGGCCCGTCCGGGGCCTCCCGTCCGCCCCGACTGCGCGTCACTCTGGTACTCGGTCGTCACTCCAGCCCCCATGTCGTCACCCGGCCGATGCCGCCACAGTACGGGGACGGACGGGCTTCGCGCCGCAGGTTGGCTGGATCAGTCGTTCGAGCGGCTCGGTTCCGCCGTTGGGACGAGGGTGACCGGAGTGACCGGAGTGACCGGAGCGGCCAGGGCGGCCAGGGCATCCAGGGCGTTCGAGGGCCGAGGGGGCCGCCAGGGCGCCGGAGCCGCTGGGCTGTCAGGGCGCCGTGACCGGCGCCGAGGTCAGTCGCCGATCTGCCAGAGCACGCCGTGGCTGGTGGCGGTGGTGACGGCGAGGACGACCAGCGCGGCGACGCCGAGGACGATGCCGAGCAGGGCGCGCCCACGGCGGTGGGTGCCCCGGACGAGGGCGAGCGTGCCGAGGGTGATGGCCAGGGGGCCGAGAACGATGTTGAAGAGCAGCAGGCCCGGCAGGCCGAGCAGGAAGGAGGCGACGGCCAGGTTGTCGGCCTCGGCGGTGCGGTGGCGCCGAACAGCGGCGCCGGTGCTGGTGGCGGTGGCGGTGTTCATGACGGCGGGTGTCCTTCCGGGACGGTGGTGTGGCGAGGGGGTCAGCGCTGACGCAGGCGGGCGATGCCCTCGCGGGCGCCGAACGCGAGCAGCCAGGCGGCGATGGCAGCGGCGGCGGTGAGGAAGACCGGGAGCGTGGTGTGCGCGGCGGCGCCGATGAGGACGCCCATGGCGACCAGGGCGGTGAGCAGGATCATGGCGGTCCCTTCCGGCGGCTTCCACCGCCTTGGGTTTACAAGTGTTCGCTGAATCCTCTGTCACTCTACGCGGGCTGGCCATTTTCGGCAAACGATTGTTTACTGAATGGCGTGAGTCACACCGTTGGGGCCAGGCAGGCCCAGAAGCAGCAGAGTCGGCGCGCGTTGCTGGACGCGGGGCTGCACCTGCTGGCCGATCAGAACCTCGCGAGCGTCGGCGTTCGCGAGGTCACCCGGGAGGCGGGGCTCTCGCCGGCCGCCTTCTACCGGCACTTCCCGGACCTCGCCGCCCTCGGGGTGGCCCTGGTCGAGGAGTCGCTCGCCAGCCTCCATGTGATGATCCGTTCCGTACTCGCCGGTGCGGGCGGGTCCGACGAGCTGATCGACCGGACGGTGGACGTCATCGAGCAGCATGTGCGTGACCATCGGCCGCACGTCCGCTTCCTGGCGCGCGAGCGGCACGGGGGAGTGCGGCAGGTGCGGGAGGCGATCGACGTCGAACTCGGTCGCTTCGCCACGGAGGTGGGTGCGGCGCTCGCGCTCCAGCCGGTGTCGCAGGGATGGAGTGAGGAGGATCTGCGGATGCTCGCCGAGCTGTACGTCGACCACATGGTCTCCACGGCCGCCGCCCTCCTGGAGGCGCAGGAGGTCGACCCGGAGCGCGAACGGCACATCGCCGCCACCGCCCGACTGCAGCTGCGTCTGATCAGCCTCGGTCGCCGCCACTGGCAGGGCGGCTGACGGTAGCCCTGGTCGGCGGTGCCAGCCCCACCCGGGGCGCGCCGCCCGGCACCGCCCGCGCGCCGGGCTCGGTCCCGCGCCCCACTGCCGCGCCCCACTGTCGCGCCCCACTCCCGCCGCTCCGCGCCCCGGTCCTCATCCCGCTCCCCGGCCCCCGAGGCCTCCCTCTGTCTGACCTCCCCTCGTGGTGGACCCTTGACAACTCGTCATGTCCGCGCCAGTTTTGGTGCACCCCCACAACGAGAGGTCTCTCATGAAGAAGCCGCTCATAGGCACGTTCGCCGCGCTCCTGTTCGCCGGGGCGACCGCCCTGGCCGGCGCCCCCGCCGCCGTCGCCTCGTCGCCCGCGGACGCGCGGACCGCCCCCGCGGCCGCGACCGAGGCACAGGTCGCGGCCCAGACCCTGGCCGACCCCCAGCTCCAGGCCTCGTCCCAGGACCAGCAGGCCCGGGCTGCCGTGAACTTCGCCGGGACGGTGGCGCTCAGCAACTGTTCCGGTTCGCTCGTCCGGCTCCCGGCCTCCGCCGCGACGGACCCGGCGCTCATCCTCTCCAACGGCCACTGCCTGGAGACCGGGTTCCCCGGCCCCGGCCAGGTGGTCGTCAACCAGTCCTCCAGCCGCACGTTCTCGCTGCTCAACGGCACCGGCTCCAAGGTCGCCACGCTGCGCGCGAACAAGGTGGTCTACGGCACGATGACCGACACCGACGTGTCGATCTACCAGCTGAACACCACCTATGCCGCGATCCAGTCGAGCTACGGCATCGCCCCGCTGACCATCTCCGCGAGCCACCCGGTGCAGGGCACCTCCATCAAGGTCGTCTCCGGGTACTGGAAGAAGACCTACTCGTGCTCGGTCGACGGCTTCGTCTACCGGCTCAAGGAGGGCTCCTGGACCTGGAAGGACTCGGTCCGTTACACCTCCAGCTGCAACACGATCGGCGGTACCTCCGGCTCCCCGGTGATCGACACCAGCACCGGCCAGGTCATCGCCGTGAACAACACGGGTAACGAGGACGGCGAGCGCTGCACGGACAACAACCCGTGCGAGGTCGACCAGAACGGTGTGGTGACCGTTCGCCAGGGCATCAACTACGCCCAGGAGACCTACGGCATCCCGGCCTGCTTCGCCGCCGGGAACCGCCTCGACCTCACCCGGGCCGGCTGCACCCTGCCGCGCCCCTGATCAGCACATCTTTCCCCGGTGGGCCATCCGCGATCCCGCGGGTGGCCCACTCGGCCGTCTACCGGACGGCCGATCGTCCGGCAGTCGGGCGCCGATTGCCGGAGAGTGTCGAACAGTTCCATTGACCCGATGGAGAGTTGATGTCCACCAAGCTCAGAAGGCTGCTGGTCGCCGTTCTGCTGATGCCGCTGCTCGGCCTCGGTCTGGCGACGCCCGCCCTGGCGGCCGGCGCCGACGCGTCGGCCGGCCCGGTCTCGGCCGCGGACAACCCCGCGGCCGACATCAAGGACCGCCTGGTCGCGATCCCGGGGATGACCGTCACCGAGGAGAAGCCGACCACCACCGGTCACCGCTACTTCCTGCTCACCTACACCCAGCCGATCGACCACCTCCGCCCCTGGCTGGGCACCTTCCAGCAGCGGCTGAGCGTGCTGCACCGGGGGTACGACCGCCCGACCGTCTTCTACACCAACGGCTACACGCTCGGCACCAACCCCTCGCGCACCGAGCCGACCCGGCTGACCGACGGCAACCAGGTCTCGATCGAGTACCGCTACTTCTCGCCGTCCCGCCCGGAGCCGGCCGACTGGACCAAGGCCGGCATCGAGCAGGCCGCCACCGACTCGCACCGGATCATCACCGCGCTGAAGCGCGTCTACCACCGCGCGTGGCTGTCGACCGGGGCCAGCAAGGGCGGTATGTCCTCGACCTACCACCGCCGCTTCTTCCCGGACGACGTGGACGGCACCATCGCGTACGTCGCGCCGAACGACGTCGACAACCGCGAGGACTCCGCCTACACCGAGTTCTTCCGGACCGTGGGCACTCCGGAGTGCCGGGCCACGCTCGCCGCCGCGCAGCGCGAGCTGCTCGTCCGCCGCGACCGCCTGGAGGCTCGCTACGTGGCCGACAACGCGGCGGCCGGCTCCACCTTCGCCACCACGGGCAGCGCCGACCGGGCCTACGAGGCGGGCGTGCTCGACGTCGTCTGGGCGTTCTGGCAGTACAGCACCGAGGCGGACTGCGCCGCCGTCCCGGTGGCGGCCACCGCCACCGACGACGAGCTGTACGCGTGGTTCGACACCCAGTCCGGCATCACCGGCAACAGCGACCAGTCGCTCGCCCAGTACACCGCGTACTACTACCAGGCGGGCACCCAGCTGGGTTCGCCGTCCTTCGACGTCTCGCACCTGAAGGGCCTGCAGCACTACGACTACAAGGAGCTGTACTCGCCGCGCACGTACGTGCCGAAGAACATCCCGATGCGCTTCGACGCGTCCGCGATGCGCGACATCGACCGCTGGGTGAAGCACTCCGCCGAGCGGATGATCTTCGTCTACGGCCAGAACGACCCGTGGGGCGCCGAGCCGTTCCGGCTGGGCCGGGGCAGTGAGGACAGCTACGTCTACACCGTGGCCGGCGGCAACCACGGGTCCAACATCGGCAAGCTGAAGGCCGACGAGTCGGTCCAGGCCACCGCCAAGGTGCTGGAGTGGGCCGGCCTGGCCGACCCGGCCGCCGCCAAGTCCCTCGCGCAGTCCCACCAGATCCCGCCGTTCGGGCCGCTGGACGAGGAAGGCCTCAAGCTGGAGCACCACCGGCTGTAACGCGCCACGGCTGTCACGCGTCGCCGGCCGTCACGCATCACCGAGTGTCACGCGTGAGCCGACCGACCCACCGGGGCCACCCGTCGCCATCGCGACGGGTGGCCCTTCGGCGTCCCCGTCCGACGCGGAACCTCCGCCGCACGTGGAATCGTCCCCGGACGCAAGCCCCCGCTGGACGCGGAGGACGCCGCGTGCCCCCTCCCCGAAGCAATGAATCGGTGCTTCAATACTTTCATGGCCTATCGACGCACCCCCGCCGTACAAGCCCGACTGGACGCCCAGCGCGAGGCGGTCCTGCAGGCTGCGGTCGGGTTGCTCGCCGAGCGCGGCTACGGCGGCTGCTCGATGGCCGCCGTCGCGGACCGCGCCGGGATCGCCACCGGCAGCCTCTACCAGCACTTCGCCAACAAGGCCGAGCTGTCGGTCGAGCTGTTCCGCCGGGTGGTCAACCGCGAGATCGCCGCGGTGACGTCGGCCGTCGCCCGCCACGAGACCCCGCAGCGGCGGATCGCCGCCGTGGTCGAGACCTTCGCCGCCCGCGCCCTGCGGGCGCCCAGGCTCGCTCACGTACTGCTGGTCGAGCCGGCCGACGCCGTCGTGGACGCCGAACGGCTGGTGTTCCGGCGGGCGTTCCGCGATGTGATCGCCACCGAGATCGCCGCCGCCGTGGCGGCCGGCCAACTGCCCCGGCAGGAACCGGAGCTGACCGCGGCCGCCCTGGTCGGCGCGGTGGGCGAGGCGCTGGCCGGTCCGCTCGCCGCGGCCCACGCACCCGTTTCCGGGGACACCCCGCCCGAGGTGGTCCCCGCCCTGGTCTCCTTCACCCTGCGTGCCCTGGGAGGACGCGATGACAGCGACGCCTGACACGACCACGCCCGACACGACCACGCCCGACACGACCGCACCCACTCCGGTGGCCCCCGTTCCGGTGTACGCGCCCTCCCGGACGCACGAGGTCACCAACCAGGTGCCGCTGCCGTACGGGCACGACACCGCCGCCGACCCGACCCTGCTCGCGGGCCTGCACCGGGCCGGCGCGGGCTGGGCCGAGGCCGAGCTGCACGAGCTCGGCCGGCTGGCCGGCTCCGAACAGGCCGCCGACTGGGGGCGGTTGGCCAATGAGCACCCGCCCGTGCTGCGCACCCACGACCGGTTCGGTCACCGGATCGACGAGGTCGAGTTCCACCCGTACTGGCACGAGCTGATGCGCACCGCCGTCGGCCACGGTCTGCACGCCACGCCCTGGCGGGACGGCCGGCCGGGCGCGCACTCCGCCCGCGCCGCCAAGTTCTTCGTCTGGGGCCAGGTCGAGGCCGGTCACACCTGCCCGATCTCGATGACCTACGCCGCCGTCCCCGCCCTGCGCGCGAACCCGGCGCTGGCTGCCGAGTTGGAGCCGCTGCTGGCCGCGACCGAGTACGACTTCGGGCTGCGCGAGCCGCACGGCAAACGGGGACTGATCGCCGGCATGTCGATGACCGAGAAGCAGGGCGGCTCGGACGTCCGCACCAACACCACCACCGCCGCTCCGCAGGCGGACGGCACCTACCGGCTGACCGGCCACAAGTGGTTCACCTCGGCGCCGATGTCGGACCTCTTCCTGACGCTCGCCCAGGCTCCGGGCGGGCTGAGCTGCTTCATGCTGCCCCGTGTCCTGCCGGACGGCACCCGCAACCGCCTCCACCTCCAGCGGCTCAAGGACAAGCTGGGCAACAAGTCCAACGCCTCCGCCGAGCTCGAGTACGACGGCGCGGTCGGCTGGCTGGTGGGGGAGGAGGGCCGGGGGGTCCGGACCATCATCGAGATGGTCAACATGACCCGTCTCGACTGCACCGTGGGAGCCGCCTCCGGCATGCGCCTGGGGGCCACCCGGGCGGTCCAGCACGCCCTGCACCGGCGGGCGTTCGGCAAGGCGCTGGTCGACCAGCCGCTGATGCGCAACGTGCTCGCCGACCTGGTGGTGGAGTCCGAGGCGGCCACCGTCGTGGCGATGCGCCTCGCCGAGGCCACCGACCGGGCGCTGGCGGGGGACGGGACCGAGACGCTGGTGCGCCGGCTGGGGCTGGCCGTCGCCAAGTACTGGGTCTGCAAGCGCGGTCCGGCGCACGCCGCCGAGGCACTGGAGTGCCTGGGCGGCAACGGCTACGTCGAGGAGTCCGGGATGCCCCGGCTCTACCGCGAGGCGCCGCTGGTCTCGATCTGGGAGGGCTCCGGCAACGTCGCCGCTCTGGACGCGCTGCGCGCCATGGCCAAGCACCCGGAGACCGTCGAGGCCTTCCTCGGCGAGCTGGACGCCGCCGCCGGCGCGGACCGCCGGCTGGACGCCGCCGTCGCCGAACTCCGCAAGCAGCTCACCGATCCGAGCGATCTGGAGTACCGGACGCGCCGACTGGTCGAGGCTATGGCGCTGGCCTTCCAGGGATCGCTGCTGGTCCGCCACGGCGACCCGGCGGTGGCCGACGCCTTCTGCGCCTCCCGCCTCGGCGGCGACCACGGCGCGGCCTTCGGCACCCTGCCCGCCGGCCTCGACGCCGGGGCGATCATCGACCGTGCCCGCCCGGTGCCCGCATGAGCGCGGACGACGCGGCCGAGACCGCCGAGACCGCCGAGACCGCCGAGGTGGCCGAGGCGGACACGGCGACCGAGGCCAGCCAGGCAATCGAGGCGAACGAGGCAATCGAGGCGAACGAGGTAGACAAGGCAACCAAAGCGGACGAGGCCGCTGCGGTCCGCGGCTTCTGGCAGGCGCTCGGCCTCCCCGGCCTGATCGACGTGCACACCCACTTCATGCCGAAGAACGTTCTCGACAAGGTGTGGGCGTACTTCGACCTGGCCGGTCCGCTCGTCAACCGGCCCTGGCCGATCACCTACCGCGTTGCCGAGGCCGAACGGGTCGAGCGGCTGCGGGAGTTCGGCGTCCGGGCGTTCACCTCCATGCTGTACCCGCACAAGCCCGGGATGGCGGCCTGGCTGAACGCCTGGGCCGCCGACTTCGCCGCCCGCACCCCGGACTGCCTGCACACCGCGACCTTCTTCGCCGAACCCGAGGCGCCCGGCTACGTGGCGCGGGCGGTCGAGGACGGCGCCCGGGTGTTCAAGGCGCACCTCCAGGTCGGCGGCTACGACCCGACGGACCGCCGGCTGGACGCGGTCTGGGGGCTGCTGGCCGAGACCGGTACGCCGGTGGTCACCCACTGCGGATCCGGGCCGGTGGCGGGCAAGTTCACCGGCCCCGGCCCGATCGGCGAGGTCCTGGACCGGCACCCGGGGCTGGTCCTGGTGGTCGCCCACCTCGGCATGTCCGAGTACCGGGACTTCCTCGACCTCGCCGAGCGCCACCCGTCCGTCCGGCTGGACACCACCATGGCGTTCACCGACTTCGTCGAGGCCGACGACCCGTTCCCGCGCAGCGAACTGCCCCGCCTGCGCGCGCTCCAGGACCGCGTCCTGCTCGGCAGCGACTTCCCCAACATCCCGTACCGGTACGTCCACCAGCTGGAGGCGCTGGCCGGGCTGGGACTGGGGGAGGAGTGGCTGCGGGCGGTCTGCCACGACAACGCGGCCGCACTCTTCGGGCTCACCCCGAAGGGCTGACCCCGAAGGGCTGACTCCGAAGGGCTGACCCCGGCGGGCCGACCGGTGGCGGGCTGACTGGCGGCAGGCCGGCCCTGGCCCACCCCGCCCGGTGCCCGGCCGCCCGGCCGGGCACCCACCGCGCCCCGGTCACCGCACGGTCCGCAGCACCTCCACCAGGGCCGGGTGCAGCCCGGGCGCGGCGGCGAGGAAGCTGTCCGAGCCGGGTGTCCAGGCCGCCCCGGCGGCGTCCGTCACCGTCGCGCCCGCCTCGGCCGCGATCAGGGCGCCCGGCAGCAGGTTGCCCGCGTCCGCCCCGTACTCCCAGAACAGCGTCAGGTGTCCGGAGCCGACCTGGGCGACCTGCAAGGAGGTCGGGCCGAGGCAGCGGACCGCCAGGACCGAGCCCAGCACCGCCGTGAGCGACTCGCCCGCGCGGCGCAGCGCCACCGGGTCCGCGGCCACCAGCGGCGGCTGCGCCGTCCCGGCGACGGCCACCGCCGGGTCGCGCTCCAGCGGTGCGACGGGCCGCCCGTCCAGTTCGGCGCCGCCGCCGTGGACCGCGCGGTACGTCCGCCCGCCGAGCTCGGGGGTGTGCACCACGGCCAGCACCGCGACGCCGTCCCGGACCAGCGTGGCGGTGACCGCCCACTGCTGCTGGCCGAGCAGGTACTGCACGGCGCCGTCGGTCGCGTCGCAGAGCCACCACTCGCCCTCGGCCGGTAGCGTGCCCGCCGGTTCGTCGCTCACCCAGCCGGCCTGCGGACGCAGCGCGCCCAGCCGGGCCCGCAGGCGGGCGGCGACCGGGTCGTCCAACTCGGCGAAGCGCGCGGTCAGTTCCCCGAGCGTCCGCCCGGGGGTGGGCCAAGCCGGCCGCGCCGCCGCCAGCGCCGCGCCGACCTCGCGCACCGCCGCCTCGACCCCGGGCAGCAGCTCCCTGAGCGCCCGTACCTCGTCCATGGCCGTCCTCCGATCCGTCGCGGGCCGGGAGGGGAACTCCCGGCCGTCGGATACCAGGGGTACCGTCGGTGCTGCCGAACAGGACGGACGGCCGGGTGGTTCCGGCGGAGATCGGACTTCATGGACCTCTCGACTGCTGATCCGGACAGCGTGCTGGACGCGCTGGACCGCCGCCTGGTCTGCGCGCTGCAGGTCGACGGCCGAGCCGAGACCGGCCGGATCGCCGAGGTGCTCGGCGTCTCCGCGCGGACGGTCACCCGCCGGCTGGCCCGGCTGCAGCAGACCGGGCTGCTGCGGGTGGTCCGGATGCCCGACGTCGAGGACGCCGCCGTCGGTGCGCTGCTGCTGCGCGTCCGGGTGCTGCGCGGCAAGGCCGACACCATCGCCCAGGCCCTGGCCGACCGCCCGGACGTTCCCTTCGTCGACGTCATGCTCGGCGGCCAGGAGATCGGTGCGGTGATGCTGGGCGAGGCCGGTGGGCGGGAGCAGCTGCTGTACGGGCGGTTGCCCGCCACCGCGGCGGTCACCGAGACCACCGCGCACGCGGTGCTGCACGCCTTCTCCGACGCGGGGCAGTGGCGGGCCGGCTACCTGGACGAGGCCGAGGTGGCCGCCCTGACCCCGCCGCCCGTCGCGACCGCCCCGGAGAAGCGTCCGCTCGACACGCTGGACCACGCGCTGCTCGCCCGCCTCGGCGTGGACGCCCGGCAGTCCCACGCCGCCCTCGCAGCGGCCGTCGGCGCTCCCGAGTCGACCGTCCGCCGCCGGTTGCACCGGCTCGCCGGCGCCGGTCTGCTGCGCACCCACGCCACCGTCGATCCACGGCTGCTGGGCATGGCCGTGGACGCCAACCTCTGGCTGGACGTCCCGCCGGGCCGGCTCGCCGAGGTCGGTACGGCGCTGGCCCGCCACCCCCAGGTGCACGGGGTGTTCGCGACCAGCGGTCCGGCCAACCTGGTGGCCACCCTGTTCTGCGCGGACCACGGCGGTCTCTACCGCTTCCTCACCGGAACACTCGGCCCGCTCGGCGTCGACCGGGCCGAGACGGCGATCGTCGCCCGCGCGGTGAAGCGGGCGGGCGTCCCGGTGCGGCGTCCGCGGCCACGGCCCTGAACCGGCTCGCGGCACCGGGCGCGCGGCAGCGCCCCCGCGCCGGTATCCCCCGCGCCGGTATCCCCCGCGCCGGTATCCCCCGCGGCGGGGCGGCCGCAGGTCAGGCGCCGGTGGTCGAACCGGGCCGGATGACCATCAGGACGACGACCACGGCCCAGAGCAGGTTGAACACCCCGGCCGTCATCGGCAGCAGCCGCAGGCCCTGGACGGCCTTGCCGTGCTCCGGTGCCCCGGCGTCGAGGTCGAGCGCGTTCACCGCGGCCTGCTGCGCGGGCAGTACGAACAGCAGCAGCGCGAGCGCCGACAGCGCGGTGAGCACCATGGAGACGATCAGCCAGGACTGCCCGAGCACGTCCATCACCTGGGCGACGCCGATGCCCAGGATCGGGACGGCTATCCCCAGCAGCGCGTAGACCTGGGTGATCCGGTGCAGCAGTCGCAGGGTGCCGGCCTCGGCGGCCCGCTCCGGTCCGCCGGCCAGTGCGGCAGCGGCCCGGCGCGGGAACATGCTGACGGCCACCGCCACCGGGCCGATGAACAGCACCGAGGCGAGGACGTGCAGGCTCAGCAGGAACTTGGCCATGGCGGGAACACCCTTTGATCCAACGGGGGCTGCGCGCCGGGGACGCGGCGCGGGCAGCCGGGGCGTTCGGTTTCCGAGCCCCGAGCAGGCACGCTAACACCGCTTATCCGGGCCCCGGCCGCGCGGGTGGGACCACGGTTCCTGGGGCGGGCGGGCCGTGGGTCAGCCGGCCGGCGGCGTCAGCACCACGACCCGGGGGGCGGCGGTGCTGGCGACCGAGACGGCCGCTCCCTGTCGGACGTCCGCCCAGTCGAGCAGGTGGAGGTCCTGGTAGCGGCTGTGCAGCGGCTCGCCCGCCGGCACGTCGAGCGGCAGTGCGGAGAGGTCGACGCCGGCCAGGGTGTCCAGGCTGGCCCGGCCGAGCTTGATCAGCGACTCCTTGCGCACCCACAGGCGCAGGAACGCCCGCCCGGGCTCCGGGTGCGCCTCGACCTGCCGCAGCTCGGCCGGGCTGAGCACCCGTGCGGCGACGTCGAGGAGCGAGCCGCTCCGTGCCGTCAGCTCGACGTCGACGCCTACCGGCTGGTACCCGGCGGCGGCCGCGACGACGCCGCGGGTGTGCGAGAGGCTCACCTGGACGTCCGGGTGGTCCGGCAGGTAGGGCCGGCCGTGGTCGCCCTTGCCGCAGTCGGGGCAGTTCTGGGCCAGCGTCAGCCCGGCCGCCGGTACGCCGAGCAGCCGGGCGGCGCAGAGCCGGACCAGGATGTGCGCGGCGGTGAAGTCGACCCGCCCCGACTCGTGCCGGAAGCGCGCGGCGCGTTCGTGTTCGAGGGCGGTGAGCAGGTGGTCGCCGGCTTCGGGGTGCCGCAGGACGTCCGCGCTGGCCGAGACGGCGGCGAGCGGAGCCTGCGGGTCCTGGTCCTCGGAAGTCATGGTCCCAACCTAGCGGGGCCGCCCGTGGTCGTGGCCGCCCGCGGGCGTGATCGGCGCCCGCCCGGACTGCTTGGGATCGATCCTGACGGTCTGTAGGGTGTGGTTCGTCCGATTTAGTGTTGGATGTACCGTATCTGTCGTGTATCAGATGGGATCTACTGAAACGTGGCGGGTTGTGCGACCCGCCACTCTCTCTGTGCGGAGGAATGTGTCGATGGATCAGGGCATGGGTTCGCCGGAGCGCGGGACGGCCGCCGACCGGAGGCCGTCGGCCGTCCGCGGACGCCGGGCGGTCCGACTGGCGGTGGCGACCGCCGTCGCCGCGCTCCCGATGGCCGCGGTGCTGACGGTGGGCTCGGCCGCACCACTGGCCCCGCCGCTGGGGGCGTGCTCCGGGCCCGACTGCCCGGCGGTCTGGCCGACGCCGCCGCACAACGGGGACTTCGCCGGGCGGGACGCCACGATCAACGTCTTCACCGGCGGCGACTACACCGTGAACGGCCGGGCGGCCGAGGTCGAGGGCAAGATCGTCACCCTGGGGGACCTCACCGTCGACAAGAGCCAGGGCGGCGGCGCCTTCAACATGGGGGTGGTCGGGGTCGGTTCGCGGGTGGTGCCACCCAACGGCAGCGACTTCGTGACCGTCGGCGGCGCCGTGGACGTCAAGGCCGGCAACCGGATCCTCATCGGCGGCAGCGACTCCAAGGGCGCGGCCTTCGGCAACCTCCGTCACGCGGGCACGGTCACCGGCACCGTCGACATCGACCCCACCGGCCGGTCGATCGCGGATCCGGACGCCGCCGCGCCCTACCGTTCGGTGCTGAACCAGATCGAGGAGGTCTCCGCCTGCGTCGCCAGGGCGACCGCCACCGGCACGGTCACGGTGACCGGCAGCGAGGCCACCTTCGCGGGGGACGGGACCAGCATGAAGCAGGTCTTCAACGTCACCGGGAACCTGGGCTCGACCACCCGGCAGATCGGCCTGGTCTTCACCGGCGTCCCGGCCGGCGCCACCGTGGTCGTCAACATGCTGGCGGCCGACCCGGTCATCAACACCTACACCGGTACCGGCCTCCCGGGGGACCAGACCACCGAGATGCGTTCCAGGCTGATGTGGAACTTCCCCACGGCCACCGACGCGCGGATCCTCGGCGGCGCCCAGTTCCAGGGCTCGGTCATGGCGGGCAACGCGGGGGGCACCACGACCCTCGCCCAGCCCGGCATGAACGGCCGGGTCTACCTGGCGGGCAATCTGATCCAGACCGGCAACGGCGGCTACGAGATCCACGCTTACCCGTTCGACGGGGACCTGCCGGACTGCGCCGTGACGCCCAGCCCCTCGCCGACCTCGCCGAGCCCGTCGCCGACCTCCCCCAGCCCCACGCCGACCTCCACCTCGCCGTCCCCGACCTCGGCCTCACCCTCCCCGACGTCGCCGACCGCCACGTCCAGCACCCCGGCCCCCACGTCGTCCGGCCCCGCTCCGACCGGTCCGAGCGAGCACCCGACCAGCCACCGGCCCAGTAGCCACCGGCCGACCAGCCATCTGCCGGCTCCCGGCTCGTCGACCGGCGGGGGCGGGCAGCTGCCGTCGACCGGCGCGGGTGACGGCCCGGTCGTGCTCGGCCTGGCCGGTATCGCCCTGCTCGGCCTCGGCGGCCTCGCCGTCCTGGTCGCCCGCCGACGCGGACGCCACAGCTAGCCCGCAGGGCCTGCAGGTCCCACCAGACCCGTGGGCCCCACCGGACCGAGGCGCCTGACCGCCGAGGCGCCGGAGCTCCGTCGGGTCGCCCGGTCACCCGACCGGGCGGCCCGACCCGCGACCGGCCCCGTTGGCCGGGGCCCCGGTCCGGGAGCTGCCCTGCGGTGACCTGCGGTGATCTGAGCTGACCACCGGATCGACCGGCCCCGGGCAGGCCCGCCCTGGCGGGTGGGGACCCGTTCGGCCGGCACGAACGGGCGTGCGCCGCACCTGCTCAGCTTGGCGTTTATCCTCGTCGGCCTTGATGTTCCTTGATCGAGTCTGCTCGTTTGGCCGTCTTGCCGACGTTGTGGTGTGGGGCCCGTTGCTTG
>NZ_JBEXYD010000058.1:0-48552 GCF_040630735.1 Kitasatospora sp. NPDC005748 | reverse complement strand
CAGACGTCTGAATACTGGTAGTCGGTTTTGGTTCATGGAGTTCTTAGTTGTGATCTTCCGTGGGCACGGCACGGCCCCCGGCCGCGGACAATGGCCATTGTCCGCGGCCGAACTGCGGTTCCGCCCGTTCCTGTTGTGGACAACGTGAGCTCTCGCGAAGGTGGAGAGCCCGGCGGGACACCTCGACCGGGAACGAGCCCCGGAGATCGCGCACGGTTCCGGCGGCATGAGTGGAGGAAGCAGCATGATGCGAAAGACTCTCGGCCGCTTCGCCGTGGTCACCGCGGCGATGGCCGTCGGCCTGGGCAGCGTCGTCACGACGGCCACCGCCCGCCCCGCGACACCTGCCTGCGGGAGCGCGCTCAACACCATCGACGACATCGCCGCCCAGGCCGAGCAGGCCATCAGCTACCGGGACAAGGGCAACGCCGCCGTCGGCCTCACGGACGCCGCCCAGCTGTCCTACGCGGCTCCGTGCTTCACCGAGGAGCTGCAGGACCTCCTCCGGGGGGCCGCATCGCGGTTCAACGATGCGGCCGACACCCTGTACTACGACAACTGGGACGACGCCTACGCCAGTGCGGCCGCCGGGCGGGGACTGATCTGGCAGGCCCAGGACGCGAACCACTGACTGCGCCCCGTGGGAGCGGTAGCCGACGACGACTGACCTCCGCCAGGACGGGCCGGAAGGCTGCCCGCTCGGCCGACCGCGGCACCGTCGTCGGCCGGTTGAGCGGACCCCGGAAGAGGCCGGACAGCGGGACAGCGGGCCCGCCGGGGGCTCGGGGAGGGCGGGTCGGCCCACGCCGTGACCGTCCGGTGGGCTGTCGCCGCCGGCGGTGTGCCGACGTGGTCGGGGGTCAGCGCGCGTCGGGCTCCGGCGTCGACGTGGCGCGGATTTCCTCGTCGACGTCGCCCGCCTGGCGAAGGCCCGCCTGGTAGGCCGGCTCCCAGGCCGCCAGGTCGCCCAGGTCCGGGCCGAAAGCGCTGACCGAGGCCGGATCGGGACCGATGGTCACGACGCTCGCCGCTCCCACGGCCGCCAGCTGCTGGTCGAGCAGCTCCCGGGGGAACAGGTGGGCCATCGGCTCGACCACGACCAGCGTGCGGGCTCCCACGGCGAGGTCGGCGTTGGGCCCCGCGCGCAGCGCACCGTCCATGTACCGCCGGCCATCGACGGCGACGGGCGGCGCGACCCCGGGGAAGGCGCTGCTCGCCGCCACCGCGTGCGCCAGCGGCACACCGCTGTCGCGGTCCCACACCACGGGCTCACCGGAGGTCGTGTCCACGGCGGTGATCAGCAGTCGGCGCTCGGGCCAGGTGTCCGCGCCGATCAGCGCGGCACGCCCCGCTATCAGCGCCTCCTCGGCGTGGGAGTCGGCGCCGTCGAGCGCGAGGCGGCCGACGCGGCGGCGGGCCTCGTCGGGCTCCAGGCCGGGGTCGCCGAGCACGGCGAACACCTCGCCCGTCCGCCCGGGGTCCGCCGTGACCCGGTGCTCCGGCCGGCGGGCCGCCGTCGCGAGCCGCTCCAGGTCCTGGCCGGTGGCGAGCAGCGCCGCGACGATCGCGCCGGACGAGGTCCCGACGATCACGTCGGCTCCGCCCAGTTCCACACCGCGCAGACGCAACCCGTGGGCCAGCCCTGCCATCCAGGCGGTGCCGACGTGGCCACCGGGACCCAGGACGAGTGCTCGGTCGAAGGTGTGCAAGGTGATCTCCCCTCATTAGTGAAACAGTCGTACCATATACTCGCTGATGCTGTCTCAACTTCGAGAAACCGAGCGGAGATCCACCGTGGGGCGACCCGCCGACCCCGTCCGTCGGGAGCGCACGCTGGCACGGGCGACCGACTACGTGCTGGCGCACGGCCTGACCGGACTCAGCCTGCGGCCGATGGCCGCGGCCCTCGACACCAGCCCGCGGATGCTGCTCTACGACTTCGGCAGCAAACAGGAGTTGGTGGCGGCGGTCCTCGCCGAGGCTCGGCGCCGAGGTGCCGCGCGCCTGACCGGGCACGTTCCGCCGACGACGGGCACCGCCCAGGAGCGGCTGCGCGGCATCTGGGCGTGGATCAGCGCGGAGGAACGTGCCCCGTTCGTCCGGCTGTTCTTCGAGGTGCACGCCGACGGGCTGGCTCACCCCGAGGCCTACCCCGAGCAGGGCGAGGCGATCACGGACTGGTTCGACACGCTCGGCGCCACCTTCCGCGACGTCTCCAGCGGCCCCGACGACACCGTGACGCCCACGTTGATCATGGCCGTCGTCCGGGGCCTGCTGTTCGACCTCACCACCACCGGCGACCGCGACCGCACGAATCGCGCGCTGGACCGCTTCGCGGAACTGCTGGACCGCTGAACGGCCCTGGCGGGCCTTCGGTCATGGCCGGTGTCGGAGCGTGCCTCCCTGTCGGAGGGCCGTGGCACACTGCGGCACATGTCCCTCAGCGCCCTCAGCCTCGACCAGTGGCGGTCGTTCGACCTGCCGACCGCACGCCGCGTCGCCCACGGGGCGGCGGAGCTGGTGGGCGGCCGGGTGACCGCGCTGGAGACCGTCGAGCACCTCGGCGCCCCGCTGCACCGCGTCCGGATCGAACGGGATGACCAGGAGTTCGCGCTGATCCCCGGCGGCCGGGTGACGCTCGGGTTCGACCTCGACGCCTGGCGGCCGACGCCCGAGCAGAGCGCCGACTACGCGGCGAGCCTGGAGCACGGCTTCGGCTACGGCGCCGACCTCCGGGAGCACCTCGCCCAGGTGCTCAGCCCGCGACGGACCGTCACCCTGGCCACCGTGCTGATGGCCGTGGAGGACGAGGAGCTGACCGAGGCCTCCTGCGACATGCCGGCCGTCCTCGCGGCCCGCGGGCTGCGGATGCCGAGCCCGGACGAGTGGGAGCACGCCTGCGGGGCCGGCGCCACCACGCTCTTCCGCTGGGGCGACGACTGCCCGCTCGACCGCCTCCCCTCCGGAGAGCCGGACGGGCCGCAGAGCCGGCCGAACGCCTTCGGGCTGCGCATCGCCTACGACACCTACCGCACCGAGGTGAGCAGCGACACCGCGTCCGTCCACGGCGGGGACGGCGGCGAGTCGGTGTGCGGCGGGTACGGCTTCCTGCTGGGGTGGCTGCCGCTGGCCACGGCCAACCGGAACCCCTTCATGGCCGAGTTCGTGCACGGCCCGGACGGCGACGGTCTCTGCGAGGACTTCTCGACCCGTCCCGTCCTCCCGCTCTGAGGGCCGGATTGCCCGGGGTCCGGTGCCGAAGCTTCTTCGGCACCGGACCCGACACCAACCTCAGGCACACACCTCAGGCACGCACCTCAGGCACGACAGCGCAGCATCACCAGCGGCGGCTTGGCCAGGAGGTCCGCCCAGAACTCCGCGCCGAACTCGCGGAGGCCGGCTTCGGACACCTGGATCGGCACCCACTCCAGGTCACGGAATCCGGCCGCCCGCAGGCACTCCTCGTAGACCTCGCGACGCGGAACGGTGCTGACGATGCTGATCGGCCGCGGGTCGAGGAGCGCCGTGACCCGCACCCGCGGACCGGTCCCGGCCTCCTCGCCGATCGGCTCGCAGCGGAACCCGTACCGCTCCAGGGACGGACAGTCGAACGCGTAGTCGGGCCGCTGGGCGAACACGAAGAACTCGCCGCCGGGCACCAGGTTCCGGTGGATGTTGCGGCACATCCGCTCCAGCTGCTCCACGGATTCCGCGTAGTTGAGACACTGCACGGCCAGCGCGAGGTCGAACCGCCGATCCAGCGGCGCCAGCTCGGCGACGTCGCCGACCTCGTAGCGCACGTCCAGCGGCTCACGCCGTTCCATGTCCCGCGCGGCGGCGATCATCTCGACGGAGATGTCGACGCCGAACACCTCGGAGGCGCCGCGCCGCTTGAACTCCCTGCTGTAGAAGCCGGTGCCGCACGCCAGGTCGAGGACCGACCTGCCCTTCACGTCCCCGACCATGCCGAGGAAGCTCGGCACCTCCCCGTAACGCATCAGCGGCAGGGACTTGAAACCCTCGAACGCCTCGCCGATCCCGTCGTACTGCTGCACGCTCACGTGCCGCCCCCTTTTATGTCCTTCGCCCGTGCTTCGTCCGGTACGCGGCCACTCCGGCTCGCCGGACGCGGCGGGTGGAGGCCCGCCGGGGCCGTGGCGACGAGTCTCCTCCGCGCGGTGCGACGGCCGTACTGGCGGATGACACAAAGAAGTCGGCCGGGTGACGCGCGGGCACCGGCGTCCCGACACGACGTCACAGCTCGTTCAGGGGCGGCCGTTCGGGGCCGCCGTGCCCCGGTAGCCGGCCTCGGACCCGTTCGAGGTACCGGTCGGCGCTCCCGTGGGGGTGGTCCTGGGCGCCGTGGCGGTGCAGGTCGATCCGACCGTCGGCGTGCAGGCGCAGCGTGGTGGTCGCCCGGCGGGGTGGCTCGGCCGGGTCGCGGCCGGCGCCGGTGAGGGAGGTGGCGCCAACCGCCAGGTCGCGCTCTCGTTCACCGACCGGGGCGACTGGACGGACCAGGCGGCCCGGGTCACCGTCATGCCGGCCTTCCTGGAGGCGTCCTTCTGCGGCGGCCGCTGAACCGCCGGCCGCCCGGCGGGGTTCGGGCGGGACGGCTCGCCGACCCCCGCCACCCCGCCCGGACGGACCCCGGCGGCCGCGGTACGACCGACGGAGTGCGACGGGGCACGGCGGGGGCGCGTGGAAGCAGTGGGCGGGCGTCGCTCTGGTCAGCGGTCCCGACGCGCCTGCACCCTGGTGCGGGAGACGGGCACCGGGCCGTCGGAGGAGGGGTCCATGGGAACGCGGGCGCACGAGTCGGACCGTCGCTGGGAGAGGGCCGTGGTCATCGGCGGCGGGTACGCCGGTCTCGTCACGGCGCGGGTGCTGACCGACTGCTTCCGCGAGGTCGTCCTCCTGGAGCGGGACGAGGTGGACGAGCACACCGGCGTCCACCCGCACGCCCCGCAGGGCCACCACGCGCACGCCATGCTGGCCAGGGGCGCGGAGGTGCTGGAGACGCTCTTCCCGGGCCTGCGCGAGGAACTGCGCGAACTCGGCGCCCCGGTCTACGACTACGGGGAGCGGATGAGCTTCCTGCAGCCGGCCGGCTTCGCCCCGCGGCACCCGACGGGCGTGCTGATCCAGTCGTTCACCCGGGACGAGCTGGAACGCCGGCTGCGGCGCCGGGTGCTGGCCCTGCCCGGTGTGAGGCTGCTGGCCCCGGCACGCTGCGAGGGCCTGCTCGCGGAGCGTCCCGGGGCCGTGACCGGGGTGGTGTACCGGGTGGCCGGCGCCGAGGAGCCGGCCACCCTGGCGGCGGACCTGGTGGTCGACGCCTCGGGGCGCGCCGGCGGGCTGGACGGCCGGCTCGACGCCCTGGGCGTGCGGGTGCCCGCGCCGCGTGTGGTGAAGGCGAAGATCACCTACACCTCGATGGTCTTCGCCAGGCCGGAGCGGGACCGCCCGGACTTCGACGCCGCCTACCAGATGACCTTCGCGCCGGGCATCCCGCGCGGCGGCGTCATCCTGGCCGTCGAGCGGAACCGCTGGACGTGCTCGCTGTTCGGCTTCGACGACCAGGTGCCGCCGACCGACGACCAGGGGTACCTCGACTTCGCCCGAAGCCTGGCGAACCCCCTGCTGGCCGAGCTGATCGAGCGCCGCACCCGTCCGGAGCCGACCCGCCGGTACGTCAATCCCAACAACCAGTGGAGCCAGTACCACCGGGTCAGGGACTGGCCCGAGCGCCTGCTCGCCGTCGGCGACTCGGTCTGCGTGTTCAACCCGGTGTACGGGCAGGGGCTCACCGTGGCGGCGCTGGAGGCCCGGCTCCTGCAGCGGATGCTGGCCGCCCGCCGGGCCGGGGGCGAGGGACTGGACGGACTGGGCCGCCGGTTCCAGCGCCGGCTGGCCCGCGTACTGCTGGTGCCCTGGACGCTGTCGAGCAACTCGGACCTGATGTGGAACCCGGACGGGCGGCCGCTGCCGGCCCGGGTGGCCCACTGGTACAACTCCCAGGTCTTCACGGTGGCGGTGCACGACCCGGAGGTGTGGTCCCGGTTCGTCCGGGTCGCCAACATGGTCGCGCCGCCCACCCTGCTCTTCCAGCCCTCCGTCCTGCGGAAGGTCGTCGGCGCGGCGCTGCGTCGCCGCCGTGCCGCGCCGCCGGCCCCCACCACGCCGACGGCCCGCACGGCCCGCACCGCCGGCCACCCGGTGCCCGGGCCGGCGACGGAAGCGCCGTCCTCGACCACGCCATCGCGGTAGGGCTTCACCCCAGGGAGGGACGCATGACCGACACCACGGATCGGAACAGCGGCGTGGAAGGGGGCGTCGGGGTCACCGCGCTGCTGGTCGCCGCCGCACGGGCGATCGAGACCCACCGCCGGGACAGCCTGGCCCAGGACGCCTTCGCGGAGCACTTCGTGCGCGCCGCCCCGGCCTCCGCGGGCTGGCCGGTCCGGGGGCGGGAGGCCCCGGGCGGGGACGCGAACCCGCTCTGGGGGCGGTTCGCCCGCTACTTCGGTCTGCGAACGAGGGTCCTCGACGACTTCCTGCTCCGCTCGGTCCGCGCCGACGCCCGCCAAGTGGTGCTGCTCGGAGCCGGGTTGGACGCACGGGCGTTCCGGCTGGGCTGGCCGCCCGGCTGCGTGGTCTTCGAGATCGACCGGCCCGGGGTGCTGGCGTTCAAGCACCGGGTCCTCGACGGGCTGTCCGCCGTCCCGAGGGCGGCGCGCGTACCCGTCCCGGCCGATCTGCGCGCCGACTGGGTCGGGGCGCTGACCGGCGCGGGCTTCGACCCGGCCGCCCCGAGCGTCTGGCTGGCCGAGGGGCTGCTGTTCTACCTGCCCAGCGCCGTCGAGTCGCACCTCGTCGGCGCGGTGGACCGGTTGAGCACCGGCGGCAGCGCCCTGGCGTACGAGGCCAAGCTCGAACCGGACCTGCTGCGGTACCGAGACAGCCCGCTCTACACCGCGACGAGGGAGCAGATCGGGATCGACCTGCTCACCCTGTTCAACCTCGAACCCCGGCCCGACTCGGCGGGCGCCCTGGCGGACCGGGGCTGGACCACCTCCGTCAGCACCCCCTTCGAGTTCACCCACCGGCACGGCCGCGGCCCGCTGCCCGAGCAGAACGACGCGCTGGCGGGCAACCGCTGGGTGTTCGCGCACAAGCCCCGGCGCTGACCTGCCGACCGGGCCGGAGCACCGGGCCCGGGCCTCCGGTCCGGTACTCGGACCGGAGCACCGGACCCGAGCACCGGGCCCGACGGCGGGTCACGCGCCCGGGCTCGGCTCCCGCTCCTCGTCGGCCGGCGCGAGCGGCCGGAGCCGGCGCAGCGCCGCGGCGACCGTACCGCCGGGCGTGACGTCGACGGTCTCGACCCACAGCGCGGTGTCCGCCGGGAGGACGGCTCCGGTGGCGGCCACCCGCTCGCGCACCCGTGCGCAGAAGGCGTCCGGATCGCCGTCCGCGGCGGCGTACTCGCGCGACAGTCCGGCCGTGGAGCAGCCCGCCGTCGCGGGGGCCGGCAGGATGTCCGCACCGTTGGAGCAGCGGAGCGTGACCACGGGCGAGGGGCGGTAGGCGTCCGCGAACATGGGCAGGTTCGAGAAGGGGTAGACCCGGTCGTCCAGGGCGAACGAGAGCATCGCGCACACCGCGAACGCCACCGGGCCCGTCCAGTCCGGGGCGACGCCCGGCCCCGCACCGGCCGGCAGCGGCAGGGCGGCCAGCCCCGCCAGCATGGCGTTCTCCCGGAAGTCGACCGCGAGCAGCCACCGCGAGCCCAGGTGGAAGAGCACCAGGCCCAGACCGATCGCCGCGCGCGGCCAGAACCCGGCGAGCATCAGCGGGGTGCCGGCCTCCAGCAGCAGCGTCGCCCACAGGAGCGGCACGCCCGCGCCCGGCCGGCGGACCAGGAGGCGGACCGGGCCGGCGTCCCGGACGCGCTCGCCGTCCCCGGTCCGGAACCGGTCGAACAGGGTGAGGTAGAAGGGGAAGAGCCGGCGGTCCGGCCAGCGCAGCCCGCGCTTGCGCACCTTGGAGACGGCCGAGACGACGTAGTGGGCCGCCACCGCTCCCCACAGCCCTCCGGCCATCGACGCGGTCACCCGGTGCGGGTCGGCGCCGGGAGCGGCGGCGAGCCCGGCACCCGCCATGGCGAGCAGCGCCAGCCCGGTCAGGTGGAGGTGGTGGTGCACCTTGAAGTGGCGGGTGCCGTCGTCGTCCTCGGTGACGTACCCGGCGAACTCCTGCGACAGGTGGACGGTGGTGACCGGCACGAAGACCGCGGCCATGACCACCGTCGCCGTCACCGGGAGGATACCGGCCGTGAACGCGCACCCGGCGAGCACCAGCACGGCGGCGAGGACGGTCCGGACCGCGGGCCCGACGAGGCGGTCGCCCACCCGCGCGCCGAGCGTGCCCGGCCGCCAGGTCGCACCGACTCCCAGCCCGCGCAGCGGCTCCTGGGCGGCCGACAGGACGACGGCGGTGAGCAGGGCCCGGAAGAGCACGTCCTGCCACGGGCCCGGGGCGCCCTCGGGCAGGGGCCAGGAGACAGCTGCGGACCACATTCGGCACTCCCCCGGGGTGGGTGACCACTCGTCCGTCCAGGATCGGGCCTGCCGGGGGGATCCGGACAGCCTTCCGCGAGATGTCCCGAATAGAGGGCTCATCACACCAAGGCCGGTCAGCGTCCGTTCCCGGCACCCGCGGAACGGCTGCCGCGCCCGAGCGGGCCCCGTGCATCGGGCGCCCCGGGCACCGGCGACCCCCCGGTCGGCGGGGCGGCGGGGCGGCGACCGCCGCCGGTGCGTCGCGGGCGGGTGCGGGCCGCGCCCCTGGCATGCTGCTGAGCGCGGCTTCGTCCGGCCCCACCCGACCGGGCCTCCCGGGTGGGCCTCCCGACCGGCCTCCCGACCAGTGGGCCTCCCGGGTGGGCCTCCCGGTGGGCAGCGGCAGCGGGCGCCCTGGGGCCCGGGAGGCCGGAACGGCGGAGCGGGAACGGAAGGGGTGCGCGCATGGACCCGGTGACGAAGGCGCTCAACGAACTGCACCGGCGGATCAGCGGGCTGACGGACGGCGAAGTCGCCTCCTACATCCCGAAGCTCGCCCAGGCCGACCCCGACGACTTCGGGATCGCCATCACCAGCATGGGCGGCCGCCGCTACCAGGCGGGCAAGGCCGACACCGAGTTCACCATCCAGTCGGTCTCCAAGCCCTTCGTCTACGCACTGGCCCTCACCGACCTCGGGCCCGACGAGATGCTCCGACGGGTCGGCGCCGAGCCCAGCGGCGAGGCCTTCAACGCCATCAGCCTGGAGCCGGTCACCGGGCGCCCGGCCAACCCGATGGTCAACGCCGGCGCGATCGCCACCACCGCCCTGGTCGCGGCGGCCGACCCCGAGGCGCGGTCCGCCCGGATCCTGGACTGCCTGTCCGCGTTCGCCGGCCGCCGACTGGGCTACGACGAGGAGGTGTACGCCTCCGAGGCCGCCAGCGGCGACCGCAACCGCGCGCTGGCCTACCTGATGCGCTCGGCCGGCTCGTTGACCGACGACGCGTACGCCGTGACGGCCACCTACTTCCGCCAGTGCTCCGTCCTGGTCACCGCGGCCGACCTCGCGGTGATGGCCGCGACCCTGGCCAACGGCGGCCGCAACCCGGTCACCGGCGAGCGGGTCGTGGAGCGGAGCGTGGCGGTGCGGACCCTGGCGGTCATGGCCACCTGCGGGATGTACGACGGCGCCGGGGAGTGGCTGCTGAACGTCGGGCTGCCGGCCAAGAGCGGGGTCGCCGGCGGGCTGATCGCGGCCAGCCCGGGCCGGTTCGGGGTCGCGGTCTACAGCCCGCCGCTGGACCGGGAGGGCAACTCCGTGCGGGGCGTGGCCGCGCTCACCGCGATGTCCGAGCGGCTCACCCTCCACCTCATGCACGCACCGGTGCACCTGACGGCCACCGTCACCGACACCGGGCACGGCGCGCGCTCCTCCCGCACCCGCAGCCCGGAGCAGACCGCGCTGCTCAACCGCAGCCGGCAGCGCATCATCGCCGTCGGCGCCCAGGGCGAGCTGGAGTTCACCGAGACCGAGCAGCTGCTGGGCGCCGTCGAGGGGGCCGTCCCCGCGACACCCGGCTGGCTGGTGCTGGACCTGATGGCCGTCACCGGCATCCGCCCCGGCTCCGCCGCGATGCTCGCCGCCGGTCTGGCGGACATCGCCCAGCGGGGCCACCGGATCGTCGTCGCCGCCCAGGAGCCGTTCCTGGCCGCGGCCGACGGGCACCCCGACTGGCAGGCCTTCACCAGCCGCGACGACGCGGTGGCCTGGTGCGAGGACCGGCTCCTGGCCGGCGAAGCGCCCCTCGCCCCGTCCGCCCCGTCCGCCCCGAGCTGACCTCGTCTGGGCGTGCTGCCGGGCTGCCCGGTGCGACCAGAACGCACGGAGCCCGGTCACCGCCGACGACGATCGGGGCGACCGGGCTCCATCGGGCCCGCCGGGCGGACCGGCCCGCGGTCAGGACTCCTTGACCACCACGGTCTTGGCCGCTTTGTCGTGGAAGCACTGCTGGAGCGGCTTGTCCCAGAGCAGCGACAACACGTTCACCAGCGAGAACACCGAGCCGACGCAGTAGACCGCCTGGGGCAGGCCGTAGACCGCGCTGCGGGTCCACAGCTCGTTGTCGCTCGGGCGGCCGCCGTGCGTCGCCGAGACCACCCGCAGCTTCATCGCCTTCTTGCCGACGGTCTGCTGGCCCTGGCTGAGCATCATCGCCGCCTCGTAGGCGAAGACGATCAGCGCGCCGATGACGGCGGCCAGGATCGAACCCGCCACGGTCGTGAAGGCCAGCTGGAGCACGATCAACGGGATCAGCAGCACGCCCAGGTCGATCAGACGGGCCAGGAAGCGGTCGGCCGGGGTGGCCAGGGTCCGGCTCCCGGGCGGCGGCGGTCCGTACGGCCCCGCCTGGCCGACCCACGGCGGGGCCTGGCCGCCGCCCTGCGGGTAACCCTGCGCGGGCGGCGGGTAGCCGGGAGCGCCCTGGGCGTAGCCGGGCGGCGGGTAGGCGGCGCCGGGCTGCGGGTCGTAGGGGCCCTGCGGGGCCCCGTAGCCCGGCTGCGCCGGCGGCGGCTGCTTGCCGTACGGGTTCTCGTCCGACGGGTGGCCGTAGCCGGGGGGTGGGTTCGTCATCGTCCTGCTCGTTTCGTCGCGGCTTGTCCCTCGGGTCTAGTGGCTCCGACGATCGTTTAGGAAGACCCTGGGGCCAACCGTTACGTGAACACCCCGGACCTGCCCCCTCGTCACCCGCCCCCGGCACCCTCGTTCCCGGCCGGACACGTCCGCCGGTACCGGGTCCCGGGCGATGGGGAGTTCGGCGTCTCGCCACCCCCCGGCTACGCGCAGTGGTGCCCGGCGGCCTCCGCGCCGGCCGGGTGACGGGGTGGGCGCAAATCCTGGGCGAGCAGGGCCGCGCCCAGTGCCGCGGCCCGGCGGCCGAGGGCGGCGGCGACGACGCGGGGTGGGTCCGGAGAGGTCAGGCGCTCGGACAGGGCCTTCCAGAGCGGGTCGAGGTAGGTCCGCCCGGCGAGGGACAGGGGGCCGCCGATGACGATCCGTTCGGGGGCGGTGTCGCCGACCGCGGCGGCCAGGACCTCGGCGAGGCCTTCGACGGCCTCCTGCCAGATGGCGGCGGCCGTCCCGTCGCCCGCCGCGGCCCGGGCCTGGACGTCTCTCGCGGTCACGCGCGCCTCGCCGGTGGCGAGGCGGTAGCGGCGGGCGATCGCGGCGGCCGAGGCGATCGTCTCCAGGCAGCCGCTCCCGCCGCAGGGGCAGGGGTCGCCGCCCGGGCGGACCACGACGTGGCCGAGTTCGCCGTCGCCGCCCGGCGCGTGCCCGTCGAGCACCATCGAGGCGGCGATGCCGGTGCCGACCGGGACGTAGAGGAAGGAGCGGCACGAGCGGCCGGCGCCGAGCCGGGCCTCGGCCAGGCCACCGGCGCGGACGTCGTGGCCGAAGGCCACCGGAACGTCGAGTTCCTCGGCCAGCCAGCGCCGGACGGGGATCTCGCGCCAGCCGAGGTGGGCGGCGAAGACGGCGGTGCCGGTCGCCTCACCGACCAGGCCGGGCACCGCGATGCCGGCCGCCGACGGCGCGTGGTGCCGGGCGAGGTCGGCGGCGTACTCCAGGACGGTCTCCAGCACGGCGTCCGGCCCGCGGTCGGCACGGGTCGGCCGCCGGCCGCTGTGCACGAGCGAGCCGTCCGGCGCCATCGCGACGGCCCGGATCTGCGCGACGCCGACCTCCAGCCCGATCACCACGGCGCTCGGGACCTCGGCGCGGTGGGTCACGGGGTTCTCCGCAGCCGTGATCTCCACCTGCTCTCCGTGATCGAATATGATAACTGCCTAGCCAATCCAATCACAGAGATGCACGATCTCTGGCGGTTCGGTCACTGCGCCCGCGATAGGCTTCACCTGCCGACACGACATGTAAGGGAGAGACCATGGGGACGCACGAGAGGTGGACGCGTCTGCTGGAGATCCTGGGCGACCGGGGCCGGCTGGAGGTCGGCGAGGCCGTCGAGCTGCTGAGCGTCTCCGCGGCGACCGTGCGTCGTGACATGGACGAGCTCGCGAACCAGCAGCTGCTGGTGCGCACCCGCGGCGGCGCGGTGCTGAGCGGTGTCGCGTACGACCTGCCGCTGCGCTACAAGACCGCCCGGCAGGCGAACGAGAAGCTCAGGATCGCCAAGGCCGCGGCCGCGCTCATCCCGCCGGGGGCGGTGGTCGGCCTCAACGGCGGCACCACCACGTCGGAAGTCGCCCGGGAGCTCGCGACCCGGCCCGACTTCGCCGAACACAGCAACGGAACCGCGCTGACCGTCGTCACCAACGCGATCAACATCGCCAACGAGCTGGCCGTGCGCCCGTACGTGAAGACGGTGGTCACCGGCGGAGTGGCCCGCCCGAACTCCTACGAGCTGACCGGGCCGCTGGCGACCATGGTGCTCCAGGGCCTCGCGCTCGACTACGCCATCCTCGGCGTCAACGCCGTGGACGCCAAGAACGGCGCCGCCACCCACGACGAGGGAGAGGCCAGCGCCAACCGCGCCATGGCCGAGCGGGCGGACAAGGTGATCATCGTCGCGGACGCCACCAAGATCGGCCGCCGAGCCTTCGCGCAGGTGTGCGCGGTCAACGAGTTCACGGTGCTGATCACCGACAAGGACGCCCCGGAGGAGATCGTCGAGCAGCTGATCGCCCAGGGCGTGGACGTGCACTCGGTCTGACCGCCCCCGGCACCGCGACGTTCGAGGGGCCCGGCAGCCGCCGGGCCCCTTCGCGTGCGACCGCCTCAGGACTTCGCGCGGAGCGTCGGCAGATGGCCCGCCCCGGCGACCCAGACGCCCTTCTGCATCACGGCGACGACGTCGTGGGCGGCGTCCAGCACCACCAGGTCGGCCTGTTTGCCGGTCTCCAGCGAGCCGACGCGGTCGCCCAGCCCCAGCAGTCGGGCGGGCACCGCCGAGAGCGACCGCGAGGCCTGCTCGGGAGTGAACCCGTCGACCGTCACCGCCCGCTTGAACGCCCGGTCGAGGGTCAGCGTGGAGCCGGCGATGGAGCTGCTGTCGGCGAGTTCCGCGACGCCGGCACGGACCCGGATGTCCAGCGGCCCCAGCCGGTAGGCGCCGTCGCCCATGCCCGCGGCGCTCATCGCGTCGGTGACCAGCGCGATCCGCCCGGCGCCGACCGCGCGGTGGACGAGGCCGACCACCGCGGGGTGCACGTGCACGCCGTCGTCGATGAGCTCGACGGTGACCCGGTCGTCCTCCAGCAGCGCGCCGACCGGCCCGGGGTCCCGGTGGCCGAGGGCGGGCATGCCGTTGAAGAGGTGGGTGGCCACGGTGGCCCCGGCGTCGATGGCGGCGCGGACCGTGCGGTAGTCCGCGGCCGAGTGGCCGACCGCCGCGACGACCCCCGCGTCCACCAGGGTCCGGACGGCGTCGAGCCCCCCGGGCAGCTCCGGCGCGAGGGTGACCATGCGGGCGTGGCCCTTGGCGGCGTCCAGCAGTCGGCCCAGCGGTTCGGGGGCGGGGTCGCGCAGCAGGGCGGGGGCGTGGGCGCCGCACCGGCCGCGGGCGATGAACGGACCCTCGAAGTGGACACCGGCCAGTACGCCGTCCTGGGTGAGTTCGGCGAGCACGGCAGCCTGGTGGCAGAGCTCGTCCAGCTCGGCGGTGACGGTGCTGGCGACGGTGGTGGTGGTCCCGTGCAGGCGGTGGAACCGCGCGGCGGCCATCACCTCCTCGCCGTCGGCGGAGGTGTACGAGGCGCCGCCGCCGCCGTGGACGTGCAGGTCGACGAAGCCGGGCACGACCAGGTAGCCGGTCAGATCCACGTCACCGGGCTCGGGAGTGCCCCCGAACCCGGTGATCAGGGCTCCTTCGACCGTGAGGCGTCCGCCGTCGACGGTGCCGGTGGCGGTCACCAGGCGAGCCCCGGACAGGGAGGTACGGGTAGCGGTCATGCGGCGCCCGCCGGGCCGTGGGCAGCGTTCGCGTGGTCCATGGAGCCTCTCTTGCGGCGATCGTGCGGCGAGGAGCAGGGCGGCCCCGGGAGGGCGCTGGGCGCGGCAGATCTGCACTCTTGTGCAGCACTCGCGGGCTCTGCGATCAGATCACATCATTGTGGATGAGCCGAAAGTTGCACGCAAGGGCTCCCGGGGGGCCGGAACGGGCGGACCGCCGACGGGCGGCGCAGTCGTCGGCGGTCACCCGGAGGCGTCCGCAGGTCCCGGGTGGCCCTCCCGTCCGGGACGGACCGGGAGTTGCGGGACATATCGGCGAACGCTATGGATGGGGGGTGATCAGACGCCACCGCTGGTCCTCGACGCGTCGCGGCCGCGGCGCACCCTCCGAGTGCGGGCGCTGCTGACCGTCCGGAGCCTGGCCGGCCGGGTGTTCCTGACCGAGATCGTGATCGTGCTGCTGCTGGTCGCCGCCGCGGTGACGGCGATGGTGCTGCAGGCGCGCTCCATCCGACGGGAGCAGCACCGCGCCGCACCTCCGCTGGGCCGCCGCCACCGACGAGGGCGGCCGGGGCATCTTCCTGATCGCCCAGCTCGCCCACCGCTGGGGCACCCGGTACACGCCGAGCGGCAAGGTCATCTGGTCCGAGCAGCCGCTCCCCGACGACGGCTCCCCGACGGCGGGCTGACGCCGCCCGCGCGCCCGACGGCGGCGGGCCCGCGGACCACACCCCGTCGCCGCGGGAGCGACGGGGGGCCCGAGGGCGACGGGGCCGACGGGGGCGCGCAGCGTCCGGCGGTCAGGGCCGGCAGGATCCGCACCGGGGCGGCTCCGTCCGCGGCGCGGGGACGAACAGGCCGAACACCGTGTCGGCGACCACCCCGAAGTCGCCTCCCCCCAGGGCCTTCCGGTCGCCACCGGGCGCCCGCGGACCGACGGCGGGGTCCAGCAGGGCGGGGGCGGGCCCTTCGACGACCGGCGACGGACGGACGTCGGTCACGGCCGGCCCCCCTCGCCCGTGCGGACGCCGGAGGACCGGGCCGCTCCCCCGGGCTCGCTCCACTCCGCGAGCTGGACGTCGATGCCGTTGGGGTCGAGCACCCCGAACGTCCACGCGCCCCACGGCTGCAGGGTCAGCGGCGCGGTCACCTTCACCCCTGCCGCTACCAGGCGGGCCGCCTCCTCCGCGATGCCGGTGACGGTGAACGACACGTAGCCGTCGAGCGGCGGGTTCGGTGCCACCGCGAAGTCCGACAGGACCAGGGTGATGTCCGTGGCGGCGTCGTCCCGTTCGAGCTGGACGAAGCCGTCCGTGCGCAGGACTTCACGGAATCCGAGGTGCTCGGTGAAGAAACGGCTGGAGGCGGCCGGGTCACCGACCACCAGCGCCACGGTGGTGGACGTGATGTTCATGCCGTCCAGCCTGGTCGCCGTGCCGGGAGCGAACAACGGCGATTCTCGCAACGATCGTTAACCCCCGGCTTCACGATCCGGTCGGGCGAGCGGCCCCGCTGCGGACGGCGTGAGGCGGACGGCATGAGGCGGACGGCGTGACGCGGACCCCGGGAAAGCGTCCGGCGTTCGCCGAGTACGTCGCCCGGTTCTCAGCGCCCCGAGGCGCCCCGAGGCGCTCCGGGCATCCGGCGGACCACCCGCCCGACCGGTCCGCCGGGTGGACCCTAGAAGGCGAACACGCCGAGGTCGCGGACGGTGGCGGCGAGGGCGCGGATCGCGTCGTCCTCCGCCTCGTTGCGCCACACGAGGGCGAAGGAGAGCGGGGCGAGGTCGGTGATCGGCAGCCAGCGGACGTCGGGCATGCCCCAGTACCGGGTGACGTGGCTCGGGAAGGGCTGGACGATGTCGCCCATGGCGACCAGGTCGATCAGTTCGGAGGAGTGCGTCACCTGGTACGCGCGCTCGATCGGGCGGCCCTTGGGGGTGGTGAAGGGCAGGTACCCCTCCTCCCAGTAGTCCAGTCCGATCCGGCCGCTGCCCTGCGGGAAGTCGGCGAGGTTCTCGAGCCGGACCGACGACCGGCCGCCGAGCGGGTGGTCCGCCGCCACGGCGAGGATGCGCGGGTCGGTGAACAGGGTGGGGCCGACGGTCAGATCGGGCTCCTCGACGGGGAGCCAGGCGACGAAGACGTCGCATTCGCCGTCGCGCAGCTTGCCGAACGGGTCGTCCAGGACCGACAGCCGGACCTGCAGCTCCCACTGCGGGTGGCGCTTGCGGAACGTCTTCCAGTAGACGTGCAGGTCGCCGACGTTGAACGGCATCATCAGGACCCGCAGCCGCCCGCTCACCCCCTGGGCGGCCATCCGCGCGCGCTCCAGCGAGTCCTGGAGGCCCTGGTAGCACGGCCGCAGGTCGTCCCGCAGCTGCCGGCCGACCTCGGTCAGCCGCACCGTCCGGCTGGTGCGCTCGAACAGCATCGCCCCGACGCTGCGCTCCTGCTTCCTGATCGCCTGGCTGACCCGGGCCGGGGAGATGTGCAGCCGCTCGGCGGTCCGGCCGAAGTGCAGTTCCTCGGCCAGCGCCAGAAAGATCTCGATGTCCCGCAGCTCCACCAGCGTCCCCCGATGTTCCCCGTGCCGATCTTCCGATCGCCGCGAAGTCTACGGCGCCCGCCCCCTGGCCGGTATGACGGGCGGCCGCCGCCGGGGGGCCTCGGACCGACGGTTCCGGCACCGGGCGGACGCGCCGTCGCGGCCCCTCCCGGCGACGACGACGCGGGGCCGCTTGGCGTGATTGATTGTGATTCTTCAGGCCGATTTCCGAGCATGGGCGCGCAGTGCAGCTGTTTCGTCACGGGGTGTATCGCAAGGACACGTCAAGGGTCGATAGTGGGTGTCGCATTGACAACGGTCCGGCAACAGGGCTGGACCGGCTCGAACGGCTGATGAACACTGAGCCATCAGAAGACGCCACAAGATGATTCATTCCTGCTAGATTTGCGCATATTCGCGCAGCAAGTCGCAGTCTCTCCGTCGGTCGAGCAGGTCTGACGACGGTCCTCCCAGAAGCCCGGATGCGACGTTCCGTGGCTCGAAGAACACGTCCGGCACCCGGCATCGCCCCCGGGGCCAGAGGAGGTCTCCCATGAAGAACCGCGCGCTCACGCTCCTGTCCGCCTGTACGGTCGGCGCGCTCGCCCTCACCGCCTGCGGCAGCAGCGGCGGCGACAGCGCGTCAGCGGACGGCACGGTCACCCTCAAGCTGGTGGCGGCCGACTACGGGGACAAGGCGAGCAACAGCTCCAAGGCCTACTGGGACGACGTCGCCCAGCGCTTCCAGGCCGCCAACCCCAAGATCAGGATCGATGTCCAGGTCGTGAACTGGAACGACATCGACAAGCAGGTCAAGACGATGATCCAGAGCGGCAACGAGCCCGACATCCTGCAGACCGGCGGGTACGCCGACAAGGTCACGGACGACCTGCTCTACAAGGCCGACGACGTCATCTCGATGGCCACCAAGGCCAACCTCATCTCCACCTTCGCCTCGGCCGGCGAGGTCAACGGCGTCCAGTACGGCATACCGTTCGTCTCCTCGGCCCGCGCGTTCTTCTACAACAAGGCCCTGTTCACCCAGGCCGGCATCACCGAGGCCCCCAAGAGCTGGGACGACGTCAAGAAGGACGCCGAGCTGATCAAGGCCAAGGTCCCCGGCGTCACCCCGTACGCGCTCCCCCTCGGCCCGGAGGAGGCCCAGGGCGAGAGCGCGATGTGGGAGTTCGGCAACGGCGGTGCCATCACCGACGATTCGGGCAACTACACGCTCAACAGCGCGGCCAACGTGGACACCTTCAAGTGGCTGAAGACCAACCTGGTCGACCCCGGCCTGACCTACGCCAACCCGGCCACCACCGACCGCAAGACCGCCTTCGCGGACTTCGCCGCGGGCAAGGCCGCCATGCTCAACGGCCACCCGTCCCTGATCCAGATGGCCGCCGACGGCAAGGTCGACTACGGCGTCGCGCCGATCCCCGGCAAGGACGGCGCGCTCAAGTCCACCCTCGGCGTGGCCGACTGGACGATGGCCTTCAAGAAGAACGGCCACAAGGAGCAGATCAAGCAGTTCCTGGACTTCGCGTACTCCAAGGAGAACACGCTGAAGTTCGACGAGCTCTACAACCTCATGCCCGTCACCCAGGACACCCTGACCGAGATGACGGCCAGCGGCAAGCACAAGGACCTGGAGCCGTTCTTCGCGCTGCTCCCGCAGGCCAAGTTCTACCCGCTCGGCAAGACCAGCTGGGACACCGTCTCCGCCGAGATGAAGAAGACCATCGGCACCGCCGTCAAGGAGGACCCGGCCAAGGTGCTGGGCGACCTGCAGAAGAAGGCCGAAGCCGCGGCCGCCGACACCAAGTAGGCGCCCCGGCCCCCCGACCGCGGGGGCGGCGGACCGCCCTTACTCCACCCCGCCGCCCCCGCACCACCACCGTCCCGCTCCGTGCGGCACCCAGGCCGCACGCGCACGGAAGGCGCCTCCGGTGTCCCTCAACCCCTCCCGCACCAAGGCGGCCGGGCCGGCCCCCGGCCCGAAGGCCTCCCGCCGACGCGGCCTCGACCGCCTCGGCCCGCTCCCCTGGATCGGCCCCGCCGTCCTGCTGATCATCGCCGTCGTCCTGTGGCCCGTCTACGAGATGGTCCACACCTCGTTCCAGCGGATCAGCACCAGCGGCTTCGTCCGCGGCTCGGCCGGCTTCGACAAGTACCGCAAGCTCTTCGACGAGACCGACCTCGGACACGTCCTGACCGCCACCGTCGTCTGGACCGTGGTCGTCGTCAGCATCACCATGGTCGCCTCACTGGCCCTCGCCCAGCTGTTCAACCAGCAGTTCCCCGGCCGCCGCCTCACCCGCTGGGCGCTGATCGCGCCCTGGGCGGCGTCCGTCCTGATGACCGCCATCGGCTTCAAGTGGATGCTCAACCAGACCGCCGGCGTCCTCAACACCGCGATGGTCGACCTCGGGATCATCGACGGCCCCAAGGACTGGCTCGGCGACCCGTCCACCGCCTGGCCGTGGATGGTGTTCGTGGCGATCTTCGTCTCGCTCCCCTTCACCACCTACACCCTGCTCGCCGGTCTGCAGACCGTACCCGCGGAGCTCTACGAGGCGGCGGAGGTCGACGGCGCCGGCACCTGGCGCACCTACCGCCTGATCACCCTGCCGCTGCTGCGCCCGGCCTTCCTCGTCGGTGTCGTCATCAACCTGATCAACGTCTTCAACTCCTTCCCCATCATCTGGGGCATGACGCAGGGCGGGCCGAGCAGCGACACCGCCACCACCACCGTCTTCATGTACCAGCTGAAGAACACCGACATCGGCGAGAGCGCGGCCATGTCCGTCGTCAACTTCGCCCTGGTCGTCGTCATGGTGCTGCTCTTCCTCAAGGTCAGCCGCTGGAACGAGGAGGAGAACCGATGACCCAGCAGACCCTCACCGAGCCCCGTACCGCGCAGCGCCGGCGCCGGCCCGCCGCCCCGGCCGTGCCGCCGGCCGGCCGGCGCCTCCGCCCCCGGACCGTGGTCGTCGCGGCCACCGCCTGGCTGCTGGCCGCCGTCTTCCTGCTGCCCTACGCGCAGATGGTGATCACCGCGCTGCGCCCGGCCGACGAGCTGCGCGACAACACCTACCTCCCGGAGCACTTCGCCTGGTCCAACTTCGTCGACGTCTGGCGCGAGTCCAACCTCGGCTCGAACCTGCGCGTCACCCTGCTCGTGGCCGGCGGGTCCACCGTGCTGGTCCTGCTGGTGGCGCTGCCCGCCGCGTACTACACGGCCCGGATGACCTTCCGCGGACGCAAGCTCTTCCTGCTGCTCGTGCTGGTCACCCAGATGTTCCAGCCGACGTCGCTCCTGGTGGGCCTCTACCGCGAGTTCTACCAGCTGGACATGCTCAACTCGGTCTGGACGCTGATCCTCTGCAACGCCGCCTTCAACCTGGCGTTCGCGATCTGGATCCTCAGCGCCTACATCGGCTCCATCCCGGTGGCGCTGGAGGAGGCGGCCATGATCGACGGTCTGAGCCGGTTCAGGGCGCTCCTGCGCGTCACGCTCCCGCTCGCGCTGCCCGGGGTCGTCACCGCCGTGATCTTCACCTTCATCGCGGCCTGGAACGAGTTCGTCATGGGCCTGACCCTGTCCACCGTGCCCGACAGCCAGCCGCTCACCGTCGGCATCAACAGCTTCGTCGGCAACTACACGGTGCAGTGGAACTTCCTGTTCGCCGGGTCGATCGTCGCCATCCTCCCGGTCGTGGTGCTCTTCGCCTTCATCGAGCGCCAGGTCGTCTCCGGACTGACCGCCGGATCCGTGAAGTAGCCCGCCGGCCCGCACCCGCGCCGACCGTCGAGGACCGGCGGTCGGCAGGCCGCTGTGACCACCCCCCGAGCACCAGGGAGCCCACCGTGCCCGAGAGCAGTACGAGAGCCCGTCACCCCGTCGCATCGGAGGCGCGCGATGGCTGAGCACGCCCGGCCCGACGAGTGCGTCATCGCCCTGGACGTGGGCGGCACCGGGATGAAGGGGGCGCTGGTCGACCGGCGGTCGGGCGTCCTGCTCACCGAGCGGCGCCGCACGCCCCGGGCGGCCGGGCCCGAGGCCGTCGTCGACGCCGTCACGGCGGCCCTGCGGTCCCTCGCCGGCCAGGCCGCGGACCTCGGCCTCACCGTCCGCCAGGCCGGGGTGGTCGTCCCCGGCATCGTCGACGCCGAGCGGGCCGTGGCCGTCTACGCCGCCAACCTCGGCTGGCGCGACCTGCCGCTGGCCGCCCTGCTCGAAGAACGCACCGGACTGCCGGTCACGCTGGGCCACGACGTACGGGCCGGCGGCCTGGCGGAGGTCCGGCTGGGCGCCGCGCGGGGCGCCCGGGACGCGCTGTTCGTCGCGATCGGCACCGGCATCTCGGCCGCGATCGTCCACGACGGCCGGCTGCTGACCGCCGGCGGCTACGCGGGCGAGCTCGGCCACCTCGTCGTCGAACCGGACGGCCGGCCGTGCCCCTGCGGCGCCCGGGGCTGCCTGGAGACCATCGCCTCCGCGGCGGGCATCGCCGCGGCCTACAGCGCCCGCACCGGCCGGCCCGTCCACGGCGCCGCCGAGGTCGCCGCCCTGCTCACCGAGGGGGACGAGGCCGCCCTGGCCGTCTGGCAGCGCGCCGTCCACGGGCTGGCGACCGCGCTCACCACCGCCGTGACGCTGCTCGCCCCCGAGGTCGTCGTCCTCGGCGGCGGGCTCGCCGAGTCGGACGGCCTGCTGCTGGACCCGCTGCGGGCCGGCCTCGACCGGAGACTGACGTTCCACCGGCGCCCCCGCCTGGTGGCCGCCGCGCTGGGCGACGAGGCGGGCTGCCTCGGCGCCGGGCTGCACGCCTGGGACACGGTGGACCGGCTGGGAACAGCGCTGGGCGCTCCCGACCGTCACTGACCGGGCCGCCGTACCGGCCCCCGCCCCGCCCCCGCCCGCGCCGCTCGTCCGGCAGGACCCGGCGCGGCTCCGTGGGGCCCGCAGGCGCGCGCCCGGACCTCAGGTGAATCTGCGATCAATACTGTCGCAAACTCTCACTCTTGACTCATGGACGATCACGCCTTCCGAGGCGGCGAACGGCATCGTTCGGCGATCGTTCCCCGCTCCACGCACGGGCGATCGCCCCAGCTCACGCGCAATGCAGCGGCGTTGATCCGATGGACGGGCGGTCGGGGGCGGATCGCGAGGGAACTTCTGCATGCGCACTTCAAAGTCGGCATCGGGCCGCACCACCCTGGTATCAAATGCTTGAAGATGCTTAAATGTGCATCATCTAGCTCAGCTTTCATCAGATGATCTTGAAAGGGGTCAGCAATGACGCACGTAGAGGCAGAGATCGCCGACCAGCCGCAGTGCTGGGCGCGCGCGGCGGCACTGGCCGCGGCCGGCCACCCCGCCCTGCCCGGCGCGGGCGAGCGGGTCGCCGTCGTCGGGTGCGGGACGTCGTACTTCATGGGCCAGGCGTACGCCGCCCTGCGCGAGTCCGGCGGCCAGGGCGTGACCGACGCGTTCGCCGCGTCCGAGTTCCCGACCGGCCGCTCCTACGACCGCGTGATCGCACTCACCCGCTCCGGCACCACGACCGAGGTGCTGGAACTGCTCGACGGCCTGCGCGGAAAGGTCCGGACCAGTGCGATCACGGCGGATCCGAACACGCCCGTCATGTCGGCCGCGGACGACGTCGTCGTCCTGGACTTCGCCGACGAGCGGTCGGTCGTGCAGACGCGCTTCGCCACCACCGCGCTGACGTTCCTGCGCGCGCACCTGGGCCTGCACACCGAGGCGGTGGAGGAGGACGCCCGCCGCGCCCTGGCGGAGCCCCTGCCGGCCGGCCTGGTCGAGTGCGGCCAGTTCACCTTCCTGGGGCGCGGCTGGACGGTCGGCCTGGCCAACGAGGCCGCGCTGAAGATGCGCGAGGCGGCCCTCGCCTGGACCGAGTCGTACCCGGCCATGGAGTACCGCCACGGCCCGATCAGCATCGCCGCGCCGTCCACCGCCACCTGGATGCTCGGCGACGCCCCGGTCGGCCTCGCCGAGCAGGTCGACTCGACCGGTGCCCACTGGATCGAGGGCCGGCTCGACCCGCTGGCCGAGCTGGTCCGCGTGCACCGCCTCGCCGTCGCCGTCGCGGCGGCCAGGGGCCTCGACCCCGACCAGCCGCGCAACCTGACGCGCTCCGTGATCCTCGCCGACGCGTGACCCCCACCGTCCAGGTCCCCGCGGCCGGGCGTACCGCAGCGGCAGGGAGGCAACCGTCGTGATCGTGACCGTCACGCCCAACCCGGCGCTCGACATCACCTACACCCTCGCCGCGCTGCGGCCGCACGAGAGCCACCGCGTGGAGACCGTCCACGAGCAGGCCGGCGGCAAGGGCGTCAACGTGGCCCGGGTGCTGCACGCCCTGGGGCGGCGGACCACGGCGGTCCTGCCGCTCGGCGGGACCGCGGGCAGCGCCGTCAAGGCCGACCTCGACCGGTCGGGGATCGTCCATCTGACGATCCCGCTCACCGGAGCGGCGACCCGACGGACGATCGCCGTCGTGCACGACGGCGACGCCACGATGCTCAACGAACCCGGGCCGGAGCTGTCCGCGCTCCAGTGGACCGCGCTCCGCGCGGGGGTGGCGAGCCTGGTGCCGGCCGCCCGGGCCCTGGTGCTGTCCGGCAGCCTGCCCCGGGGCGTTCCGCCCGGCGGCTACGCCGAGTTGGTGCGGCTCGCCCGCGACCGGGGCGTCCCGGTGATCCTCGACGCCGCCGGCCCGGCGCTCACCGAAGCCCTAGACGCCCGGCCGACGATCATCAAACCGAACGCCGCCGAACTGCGGGACGCCACCGGGACGGCCGATCCGCCGACGGCCGCCCGGGCGCTCGTGCGGGCGGGCGCCGGAACGGTCGTCGCCTCCCTCGGACCGGACGGGCTGCTGGCCGTCGACCCGGCCGGGGCCTGGCGGGCCTTCCTCCCGGCGGACGCCGGCATCAGCGGCAACCCCACCGGAGCCGGGGACTCCGTGGTGGCCGCCCTCGCCGTCGGCCTCGCCGAGCACGCCCCGCTGCCGGTCGCGCTGACCCGGGCCGTCGCGCTGTCGGCCGCCACCGTCCAGGCCCGCTACGCCGGCATGTTCGACCGCGACGGCTACCGGCGTCTGCTCCCCCAGGTCCAGGTCGTCCCGGCCTGACCGCCCACCCTCACCCCGAGAAGGGTCCGCCATGCCTCTCAGCACCACGGGCGAACTGGTCGCCGAAGCCGCCGCCCGGCGCGGCGCCGTCGCCGCGTTCAACGTCATCACCCTGGAACACATCGAGGCCGTCGTCGCCGCCGCCGAGGCCACCGGGGAGCCGGTCATCCTCCAGGTGAGCGAGAACGCCGTGAAGTTCCACGGCGGCCGCCCGCACCCGATAGCCGCGGCCGCCGTCAGCGCCGCGCGCCGCAGCGGCGCCCGGGTGGCACTGCACCTCGACCATGTGAAGAGCGAGGCGCTGCTCCGCGAGGCCGCGGACTGCGGATTCAGCTCCGCCATGTTCGACGCCGCGCACCTGTCCTACGGGGAGAACGTCGCCGCCACCCGCCGGGCCGCCGACTGGGCCCACGCCAACGGCCTCTGGCTGGAGGCCGAACTCGGCGAGGTGGGCGGCAAGGACGGCACCGGGCCGCTGAGCGCCCACGCCCCCGGGGCCCGCACCGATCCCGACGAGGCCCGGCGCTTCGTGGCCGAGACCGGCATCGACGCGCTCGCCGTCGCCGTCGGCAGCTCGCACGCCATGACCACCCGCGACGCGACGATCGACCACACCCTGCTCGCCGCGCTGCACCACGCCCTGGACCTCCCCCTGGTCCTGCACGGCTCCTCCGGCGTCAGCGACCCGGAACTCCAGCGCGCGATCCGGGTCGGCATCAGCAAGGTCAACATCGGCACCGCCCTGAGCATCGCCATGACCGGCGCGATCCGGTCCCACCTGCGCGGCGACCCCAACGGCGTGGACCCGCGCCACTACCTCGCGGCCGGCCGCGAGGCCGTCACCGACACCACCGCCCAGCTCCTGACGACCGTCGGCGCGGCGGACCGGGGCGGCGTCCCGGTCTCCAGCGGCTGACGGACGGCGGCCGGCCCGGCCCGTGGACCCCGTGGACGGCAGGAGGGCGCGGGAGGGCGCACCGGACAGGGCCGCGACGGCCGGACGGGCCGTCGCGGCCCCTCGGCGTGCTTCCCCCCCCCGGCCTCCTCAGGCGCCCGCCTCCACCCGGCGCTCCGGCGCGCTCGTCGGGTCGAGGAAGATGCCCTCCAGGGTCAGATACGCCCCGCCCTGGGCCGCGTTGGAGAGCCCGAGGGTGGAGGCGGCCACCACGACGCGCTCGGCGGTGGGCCTGATCCGGCGCTCGTCGAGCACCCGCTGCACGGCGTCGACCAGATAGCGGCCGAAGACCGCGAAGTACCCGCCGAGGACGATCCTCGGCGGGTTCAGCACGTCCACCAGGATGCCCAGCCCGAGGGCCAGGTCGTCCGCGATCAGGGCCAGCGCCGCCAGCGTCCGCTGCTCGCCCCGGTCCGCCCGCGCCAGCAGCTCGTCCAGGCGCTGCGCGAGGTCGACCGACCGGTCGTGCACCCGGTCGGTGCGGTCGGCAGCCGCGTCCAGGAAGGCCTGCAGGCCCACCGCGGTCTCCCAGCAGCCCGTCCGGCCGCAGGCGCAGGGGCGCTCCCGGCGGTCGACGTGCATGTGCCCGATCTCGGAGCCGCGCAGCAGCTTGCCGCCGGAGAGGCTGGCGCCGCCGACGCCGATCCCGCCGGTGACGTAGACCAGTTCGCGGACGTCGTCGGCGGCCGCGCGGAGGTACTCGGCCAGCGCCCCGGACTCGGCGTCGTTCGCGAGCAGAACGGGCGGGGCGGCCGGGCCGAGCCGCGCGCGCAGTTCGGCGGCGGCCGGCACGTCGCGCCAGCCGAAGTTGGTGGCCACCAGGACGGTGCCCGACCCGGCGTCGACCTCGCCCTGGGTGACCAGGGTGACGCCCGCCGCGCTCATCCCCCGGGCGCCGATCTCGCGCAGACAGGCGCGGACCATCCCCGCGACCTCGTGCAGCGTCTCCTGCGGGCTCAGCTCCGGCAGGTCGATCCCGCGCCGGCGCTCGTGGACGACGGTGCCGCTCAGATCCACTGCCAGCACGGTGATGTGATCGACGCCCAGCTCGGCGCCGACCCCGCAGACCCAGCGTCCGTCGAGCGTGACCATGCGGTGCGGGCGGCCCACCGCGCCCGCCCGGTCCAGCTCGCCCTCGCGGACCAGGCCGCGCTGGATCAGCTCGGTGACCAGCACCGAGACGGTGGCCTTCGGCAGCCCGGCGACGGCGGCGATCCGGGTGCGCGACTGCTCGCCGCTCTCCCTCAGCAGGCGCAGCACCAGGCCCAGGTTGTTGCGGCGCATGGACCCCTTGTCGGCGGCGTCGGGGTAGCCCGCCATGATGCCGGCGGCCCCGGTGGTGCCACTGCCCCGTGCTTCCTGCACTGTCTCTCCTGTTCCCGAGGGTGCCGACGGCGCCCATGGTAGTTGTCGCGGCGATCGGAATAACGGCCTTGCCTGCGCTGGACCTTGACAATACCCACCTTAGTTCAGACACTAGCCGAACTAACAAGCCCGAGGGTGCGGCCTTCCCCCCAGGCCCCCTCCACCGCTTGTCCCCTGGAGAGGAATCACACGATGGGCAGAACCTCGACCACCACCCGGGTCCTCGGCACCGCCACCGTGGCGGTGCTGGCCCTGACCGCCACCGCCTGCGGCAGCGGCTCCGAGAGCACGGCCGGCGGCTCGTCCGGCAGCTTCGCCTACTGGTCGATGTGGCGGGCCGACGAGGCCCAGGCCAAGGTGATCAAGGCGGCGATCGACCAGTTCCAGACCGACACCGGCATCACGGTCGACATCACCTGGGCCGGACGCGACGTCAAGAAGAAGATCGGCCCGGCGATCGCCACCAACCAGGCCCCCGACCTGTGGGACCAGGGCGCCGACGGCGTCTACGGGGCGACCGCCCAGGCCGGCCAGGCGCTCGACCTGTCCGACGTCCTCGGCATGGAGGTGCCCGGCGAAGGCAGGAAGGTGTCCGACGTCGTCCCCGCGAAGTACCTGGACGCCCTGCCCAAGGACCCGGACGGCAGGAACCACTACGTGATCCCGTACGAGATCTCCTCGGGCGCCCTCTTCTACAACACGGCCGACCCCGACATCGCCGCCGCCATGCCGAGCCCGCCGGCGAGCTGGGCCGACTTCCTCAAGGTCTGCGACGCGCTCAAGGCCAGGGGCCGGGCCTGTCTGGCCTCCGACGGTGAACTCGCCTGGGAGAACGGCCTGATCCTGGACTACCTGCTGTCCGCCGGCGGGGTCGGCTTCAACGCGCTGAGCTCCGACCCGTCCGGCGCGAGCTGGGACGCCCCGGCCGTGCTCACCGCCGCCAGGCAGACCGAGCAACTGGTGAAGGGCGGCCACCTGATCAGCGGCTACGACGCCACCAAGTTCCCCGCCCAGGAGACCAACTGGGCCGCCGGCAAGGCCGCGTTCTACCCGGACGGCAGCTGGGTCACCGACGAGGTGGCCAAGCAGCTCCCCGCGGACTGGAAGATGGGCGCGATGCTGCCGCCCGGCGCCGTCAACGCGGACTCGATGATGTTCGGCTTCGCGATACCGAAGAAGGCCGAGCACTCCGCCGCGGCCAAGAGGTTCATCGCCTACTTCCTGCAGAAGAAGACCCTCACCGGGATCTCCACCGAGGCCGGGAACATCACGCCGCGCTCCGACATCCCCGCCCCGGCCGCGCTCACCGACATCCAGAAGGCGCTGGACGCCGCACCCGTCCGCCTCACCTACGACGGCGTGGCCGGCGACTACCCCACCAAGGTCTTCAACCAGAACTTCCTCGACCTCTGGCACGGCAAGACCTCCGCCGAGCAGTTCGTCGCGAAGATGAAGTCCGACCAGGCCTCCTTCTGGAAGAGCCAGGGCTGAGGCGACGATGGCCACCGCACTCCAGGACCCGCCCGCCGTGCGCGGCGGCGGGCGCGCGCAGCCGGTGAACGCCGGCACCTCACCGCTGGAACGCCAGCACCGGCGCATCTTCTGGCCGTTCGTCGGTCCCGCGCTGCTCGTCTACGGCGTGCTGTTCCTGGTCCCGATCGGCTACGCCGCCTGGACCAGCCTCTACAAGTGGGACGGCATGGGCGCCAAGCACTGGCGCGGCCTGCGGAACTACCGGATCCTCTTCGAGGACGCGGCGTTCCGGACCTCCCTGGTCAACACGTTGGAGATCCTCTTCGTCGGCGGCGCGATCACCTTCGCGATCAGCCTGGCGCTCACCCTGGTCCTGCGCGAGATGCGGGCCCGGCTGTTCGCCCGCTCGGTGCTCTTCTTCCCGTGCCTGGTGAACGCGATGGTGTTCGGCATCGCGGCCGGCTTCCTGTTCTCCCCCGACGGGCCGGTCAACACCGTGCTGCACTGGCTCGGCACCGCGACCCCGCCCAAGTGGCTCGCCACCGACAACCTCTTCCCGATGATCGTCGCCACCCTGGTCTGGACGGCCACCGGCTACTACACCGCGATCATCATGGCGGCGGTCGACCAGATCCCCGAATACCTCTACGAGGCGGCCGAGTTGGACGGCGCCAGCGCCTTCCGCCGGTTCCGGCACATCACCCTGCCGCTCGCCTGGGACGTGATCTCGGTCTGCGCCGTGCTCTGGACGGTCAGCTCGGTGAAGATCTTCGAACTGATCCTGATGTACGGCGGCAGCAACTCCAGCCAGCCCCCGGTCGACACCTGGAACACCGCGATGTACGTCTACGCCGAGGCGTTCCCGCAGACCTCGGCGCCGCAGCTCGGCATGGCCACCGCCGCCGCCCTGGTCAGCCTGGTGATGGTCGGGGTGATCACGTTGGCGCTGCGCCGGCTGATGCGCCGCGCCGCCGTCGAATACTGACCCCCTCAGAAAGGCAACTCCCGTGCGTACCAAGCACAGAGCCGCGGGGCCTGCGATGCGGATCGCCAGAGGCGTGGTGTGGGTCGTCGTCGCCGTCGACCTGCTGCTCATCCTGTGGGTCTTCCTGACCTCGCTGCGCGGCAGCACCGACATCTTCGCCCACCCCTTCGGCCTGCCCACCGACCCGCACCCGGACAACTACGGGCGCGCGCTGGACGACGGCGGCTTCGGCCGGGCCGCGCTCAACAGCGTGCTCGTCGCCGCGCTCTCCTCGGTGGCGGCCGTCGCCCTGGCCGCACCCGCCGCCTACATGCTGGCGCGGCGCCGCACCCGCACCTCCTCGGTGCTGACCATGACCTTCGCCATGGGACTCGGCGTCCCCGGGCAGGTCCTGGTCGTGCCGCTCTTCATCGGCCTGGCCCAGGTGAACCTGACGGACAGCCTGCTCGGCCTCGGCCTGGTCTACGTGGGCCTGGCGATGCCGTTCACCGTCTACCTGCTGACCGGCTTCTTCAGCGGGGTCCCGGCCGTCCTGGAGGAGGCCGCCACCCTTGACGGGGCCGGGCCGCTGCGGACCTTCCTCCAGGTGATCGTCCCGGTCGCCCGGGGCGGACTCATCACCGCCTTCCTGCTCCAGGTCATCGGGGCCTGGAACGAGACCCTCTTCGCCCTGGTGCTCAACCACGGCGAGGACAAGATCACGCTGCCGGTCGCGCTGGCGAACTTCGTCGCCACCGAGCAGCTCAACGGAATGGACTGGGGGACCATGTTCGCCGGCGTCTGCCTCATCCTCGCACCGATGCTCGCCCTCTTCTCCTGGCTGGGCACCCGGATCATCCAGGGCATGACGGTGGGGATCGGCAAATGACCTCCACCCTGCGCACCGGCCTGCTGCGGATCGAGGGCGCGGCCGACCCGGCCGCCGGCTGCCTCCCGATCCTGCGCGGACTGCCCGCCCGCACCGCCGACGACGCCGGGGCCACCGACCCCGAGATGCGCCGCAACCTCGGCTACGGCCGCCCGCACACCCTGCTGCCCTACACCCGGCAGGACCGCTACGACCGCTCCCGCACCACGCGTGAACTGCCCACCGTCGTCCTGGAGAACGAGCACCTCACCGCCACCTTCCTGCTCGGCTACGGCGGCCGGCTCTGGTCCCTGGTGCACCGCCCCTCCGGCCGCGAACTGCTGCACCGCAACCCCGTCCTGCAGCCCGCCAACCTCGCCCTGCGGGACGCCTGGATCGCCGGCGGGGTGGAGTGGAACCTCGGCACCACCGGGCACTGGCCGCTCACCTGCGAGCCGCTGCACGCCGTCCGGACCACCACCGCGGACGGCACGCCGGTGCTGCGGATGTACGAGTTCGAACGGCTGCGGCGGCTGGTGCTGCAGATCGATGCCTGGCTGCCGGCCGGCTCGCCGGTGCTGTACGTCCACGTCTCCGTCCAGAACCCGAACGACGCCGAGGTCCCGGTCTACTGGTGGTCCAACATCGCCGTCCCCGAGACCGGGCAAACCAGGGTGGTCGGCCCCGCCGACCATGCCTTCCACTTCGACTACACCGCCGACCTGCGGCACGTCCCGTTCCCCGCGTACGACGGGGCCGACCGCAGCTACCCCGGCCGGCTGCCCCGCGCGGCGGACTACTTCCTGGACATCCCGGACGCCGAGCGCCGGTGGATCACCGCCCTGGACGGCACCGGCGCCGGCCTGGTGCAGGCCTCCACCGACCGGCTGCGCGGCCGCAAGCTCTTCCACTGGGGCACCGCCACCGGCGGCGCGCACTGGCAGGAGTGGCTCTCCGGTCCCGACGCGCCCTACCTGGAGATCCAGGCCGGCCTGGCCAGGACCCAGCTGGAGCACCTGCCGATGCCGGCCGGCGAGAGCTGGTCCTGGGTCGAGGCCTACGGGCTGCTGGAAGTCGACCCGGCCGCCGCGCACGGCGACTGGGGGACGGCCCGCTCGGCCGCCGCGGCCGCGCTGGCCGCCCTCGTCCCGCCCGGCCGCCTGGAGGACGCGCTGTCCCGGGTGGCGGAGTTCGGCGAACCGACGGAACTGCTCGGCGAGGGGTCCGGCTGGGGAGCGCTGGAGATCGCGGCCGGCGCCCTGCCCGCCTCGGCCGCCCGGCCGTTCGGTGACGCGCGGGCCGAACAGCGACCGTGGGCCGAGCTGCTGGCCACCGGCCGGCTGCCGCTCTGCGACCCGCCGGCCGCCCCGGTCACCGGAGGCCACTGGCGCGAACGGCTGGAGGCCGCCGAACCGGACTGGCACGTGCTCCACCAGCTCGCTCTCGTGTACCTGTCCGAGGGCGAGGACGACGCCGCCCGCACCGCCTGGAAGCGCTCCGTCGCCGAACGGCCGACCCCGTGGGCGCTGCGCGCCCTGGCGTTCCTCACCGACTCCCCCGAGGAGTCGGCCGACCTGCTGGCCCAGGCGGTCCGGCTGCGCCCGGACCTCCTGGAGCTCACCGTCGAGTTCCTCGACGCCCTGGCCGCGGCCGGCCGCCACCGGCAGGCCCTGGCCGTCGTCGAGGGCCTGACCGGGAGCGCCCGCCGGCACGGCCGGATCCGCCTCGCCGAGGCGAGGGCGGCGCACGCCCTGGGCGACCAGGACCGGGTGCGCCGGCTGCTCGCCGAGGGCATCCAGGTCGACAACATGCGCGAGGGCGAGGACTCACTGGACACCCTCTGGCTCGCCGTCCACCCCGGGACGCCGGTCCCGCCGGTCTACGACTTCCGGATGTCGCAGACCTGACCCCCCGACCTCCGCCCCGCCCCGGCGGGGCGGAGCCGCGGCGGCCCTCCCTCCGTGGCCGCCGCGGTCGCGGACCGACCCCGGGTCCGCGCACCGCAGTACGCCCCCACCCCCGAAGGAGTGCTCGTGCCATCCCTTCCCAGAACCCTCGTGGCCACCCTCACGGCCGCCACCCTCACCCTGGCCGGCGGCGCCCTCGCGGCCCCACCCGCGTCGGCGGCCCCCGCCGTCACCGGCTACACCGTCAGCGTCGGCTCCACCGGCCGCTACCCCACCCCGACCGACACCACGGCGGCCCCGTACACCGACAAGGACGGCACCTTCTACTTCCAGCAGTCCGCGGCGCTGTACGGGGCCACCGACCCGCGTGAGTGGGAGTTCTTCACCGGCGCGGACTTCGACTCCGCCACCAGGTCCGCCGCGATCAGCGACGCGGTGAACCCCGCCAACCCGCAGGACGCGAACAACAACACGACCTGGCGCTGCAACAACAGCCCCACCGGCCGGGAGTCGAGCTTCGCGCCGAGCGGCTCCGGCTACGCCCAGAAGAACTACTGCGACCTCACCGGGGTCTGGGTCGACCCGGACACCGGCGACTGGTACGGCCTGGTGCACAACGAGTTCACCCCGCAGCCCTTCGGGGACGGCCTGCACTTCGACGCGATCGACTACACGGTCTCGACCGACCAGGGCCGGACGTGGACCATCAGGAACCACGTCATCACCTCGCCGTACAGCACCGTACGCGGTGACACCGCCGCCTTCCCGAACCAGACCTACGACTACGGCGACGGTGACCCGCGGCTCTTCGTGGACACCGCCTCCGGCTACTTCTACGTCTACTACGGCTCGCGGATCGTCGACAAGGGCGGCAGCTGGAAGGCGTTCTACGAACACGTCGCCCGGGCGCCGATGTCCGCCAAGATGGCGCCCGGCTCCTGGCAGAAGTGGTACGACGGCGCGTGGTCGCAGCCCGGCGTCGGCGGCCGGGAGAGCAACATGGTCCCGGTCGACGCGGCCAGCAGCACGGGGTACACCCCCGTCGCCAAGGAGTACGACCCGGCGAACACCGGCACCGCGGCCCAGCAGATCGCCGCCGGGAAGATGCCGCCGACCTCGCCGCTCTTCGTCATGGACATCACCTACAACGCCTACCTCGGCCTGTACATCGGTGAGCCCCAGGCGGTCAACCAGGACGGCACCTCACCGCAGTACCTCTACGCGACCGACGACCTCGCGACCCAGAAGTGGTTCCCGATCGGCGACACCGGCAGTTACCACACCGCCTCGTGGTACCGCTGGTTCGTCGACAGCGCGAACCGGACGAACTCGACGATCGTCGGCAAGAACTTCCGTGCCTACTGCGCGTTCGGCTGCTCGGCGGGCGCCTCCGGCGAGTACGTCAACCTCGGCATCACCTCCTCGTCCCCCGCGCCCGCGCCCGTCGACCCGGCCAAGACCTACCGGATCGCCAACGGAACCGGCCGGGTGCTCGCCCAGGTCTCCGGCAGCCAGGCGACCACCTCGACGGCCGCCGCCGGCGGATCGGGCCTGGAGTCGTGGAGCTTCGCCCCCACCGGGGACGGCGCCTACCGGGTCGTCAACTCCGCCACCGGCGGCCTGCTGGGCGTCGGTTCCACCGGCAAGGCCGGCCGCGCCTGGGGGACGGCGCCGACCGTCACCGCGGCCGGACCGGGCGGGCCCGCCGTCGGCCAGCAGTGGTTCGTCATCCCCGGCAAGACCGCGGCGGGCGCGTCGACCGGCGCCTTCCGGCTGGTCAACCGCTACAGCGGACTGGTGCTCGGCATGACGTCCGCCGCAGGCGCGCTGACCGGCACCACGCCCACCCGCAGCTGGACCGACACCACCGGCAACCCCGTCGGCGGCGGCGCCACCGCGGCCGACCAGGTGCTGACCCTGACCGCCAGCGGTGACACCGGCGGCTCACTCGACGGGATCCACACGCTCACCACCGGAGGCAAGGCGCTCGACGTCCCCGACCACTCCAAGACCCAGGGCACCCAGCTCGTCACCTGGACCGCCAACGGCGGCACCAACCAGAGCTGGACCTTCGCCCGGCAGTCCGACGGCAGCTACCGGCTCACCAACCGCGAGTCCGCGCTCTGCCTGGACGACAGCGGCGGCTCCACCGCGGCCGGCAACCCGATCATCCAGTGGGCCTGCACGGGCGCGACCAACCAGCGCTGGATCCTCACCCCGGTGAGCGGCGGCTACACCGTCGCCTCGAAGGCGAGCGGCCTGCTCCTCACCACCGCCGGCACCGCCAACGGCGCCCTGGTGACCCAGCAGCCGGACACCGGGTCGGCCCGGCAGATCTGGTCCGTCAACTAGGGCTGGTCCGCCGGGGCTCCGGCCGCGCGGGCGGCAGCCTGCGGGGCCGGAGCCGGACCGGCGTCCGCATACCGGCGAGGACGACGGCGGTGCCCACCGCCACGCGTGCACCAGGAGGCCCACGACATGATTCAGGACACCCGGCCGCCGGCGACCCTCCTGGCGGAACAGCGCCGCCGGCTGATCCACACCAGTGTGCGGGAGCACGGCACCGCCGTCACCGACCAGCTCGCCCACGAGTTCGGCGTCTCCGCCGCCACCGTCCGGCGTGACCTGTGCGCGCTCGCCGAGCAGGGCCTGCTGCACCGGACCCGCGGTGGAGCCGTCCGCTCCGAGGCCGCCCGGGGCGGGGGCGGACGCCGGGTTCCGCCGGACACCGGGCCGCTGCCGAACCTCGACGTGATCGCCCGGGCCGCCGCCGCGCTGGTCCGGCCGGGCGACGTCGTCGGCCTCGGCGCCGGCCCGGCGACCTACGCCGTCGCCCGGCACCTGACCGCCGTGGACCACCTGGCGGTCGTCACCAACTCCCTCCGGATCGCCCGGGTCTTCACCCACCCCGCCGGTCCGCCCGGGGTGGCCCCGACCGCCGCCGTCACGCTCACCGGCGGCCTCCGGACGGCCTCCGGCGCCCTGGTGGGCCCGATCGCCGACCAGGCCGTCCGCTCGACCCGGCTGGACCTGCTCCTCCTCGACTGCCGCGGGATCACCCGCCGGGGCGACCTGACCCTCGCCGACCTCACCGAGGCGGCCACCCAGCGGGCCTTCCTGCACGCCGCCCGCCGGGTGGTGCTCGTCGCCGACCGCTCCAGGTGGAGCGGCGGCGGGCTGGCCGTCTTCGGCACCCTGGACCAGGTCGACGTCCTGGTCACCGGCACCGACCTGCCCGCCGCCCAGCGGGCGGCCGCCGCCAGACGGGTGGGCACGCTGCTCGTGGTCGACGCCGCCGGAGGGGCGTCCGCCGTCCGGCGCTGAGCGGAAGGCACCGGGGCGCGGAACGCGGGGCACGGGCCCGGCTCCCCCCTCGGGAGCCGGGCCGGCGCCGCCCGGTCGGGGCGGTCGGGACACTCAGGCGACGAGCTTGATCACCGCCTCGGCCGCGGCCTTGCCCGCCGCGGAGACGATCGCCTTCACCAGGTCGCCCAGGGCTCCCGTGACGCCGGCCGCGAGGGTGTCGGTGCCGTCCAGGGTGGCCTTGAAGGTGCCGCTGAGGATGCCGTCCCACTTGGCGGTGATCTGCGGGTTGTTGCCGACGAAGGTGAAGTCGTCGTTGCGGTCCGGGGTGCCGAAGGGCAGTCCGGCGACGGTCCCCTCGGTGTGGCCGGAGTGCTGGAAGGTGAACACCGTGCCGTCCGGCGTCATGACGGCGGCCGAGATGGTGTAGTCGATGTTGTCGAAGCCGCTGTCGTGGGCGTGCGTGGTGAACGAGTAGAACCCGTCCTGCCGCATCACGACGTGCGCCGAGCCTCCGACGGCGATGTCGGTCGTGACGTCCTGGTCGAAGTTCTTGCTCGACGTGTCGTACCAGAAGTGGTCCCGGACGGAGGCGTCGCCGCCGACGAACCACAGCTCCATGCTCCCGGGGATCCGCGAGACGGCCGCGACCCCGCTGGTGATCGAGGCGCTGCCGGCCGGGGCCGGCTCGAAGCCCTGCCAGGTGGCTCCCTCGTACCAGTACCGGTCCTGCACCGAGTTGTTGGCGCCGACGAACCACACCTCCATGCTCCCGGGGATCCGCGAGACCGCCGCGATGCCGGTGTGGGTGGAGGCGCTGCCGGGGCCCGAGAGCTCGAAGCCCTGCCAGGCGGCGCCCTCGTACCAGTACCGGTCCTGCACCGACCCGTTGGCGCCGACGAAGAAGACCTCCATGCTCCCGGGGATCCGCGACACCGCCGCGACGCCGCCGGTGGGGGCGGCGCTGCCGGGGCCCGACAGCTCGAAGCCCTGCCAAGCGGCGCCCTCGTACCAGTACCGGTCCTGCACCGACCCGTTGGCGCCGACGAAGAAGACCTCCATGCTGCCCGGGATCCGCGACACCGCCGCGATCCCGCCGGTGGGGGCGGCGCTGCCGGGGCCCGACAGCTCGAAGCCCTGCCAGGCCGCGCCCTCGTACCAGTACCGGTCCTGGACGGAGCCGTTGGCGCCGACGAAGAAGACCTCCATGCTGCCCGGGATCCGCGACACCGCCGCGATCCCGCCGGTGGGGGCGGCGCTGCCGGGGCCCGACAGCTCGAAGCCCTGCCAGGCCGCGCCCTCGTACCAGTACCGGTCCTGCACCGACCCGTTGGCGCCGACGAAGAAGACCTCCATGCTCCCGGGGATCCGGGAGACGGCCGCGATGCCGCCGTTGACGGAGGCGCTGCCGGCCGGCGCCAGCTCGTAGCGCCGCCACGGCGACCCGTCGTACCAGTACGCGCCCTGGACCGAGCCGTCCTGGGCGACCCACCAGAGCTCCATGCTCCCGGGGATCCGGGAGACCGCGGCGACCCTGCTCGACACCGACGCGCTGCCGGCCGAGGAGAGCGTGAATTGGTTCCAACTCATCTGGGACCTCCCGTAGTCCGCTGGAGAAGCGACGGACCGGAAGGCTCCCGGCCCGCTCCGCGCGGGGCGCTCTCCGGTCTCCCGGGCCGAGCGCCCCACCGCGTGCTCCCACGGTAGGAATCCGCCGGGGCGAGGGCATGAGGCCGTGGTCCTGCCTGTGTCCCGGGACCAGTGCACCACCCGGGCCCGCACCGCCTTGGGACACCGGCCCGGGCCCACCAGGGCCGCCGGGCCGCGGTCCTGACGGTCAGTGGTAGTAGCCCGCGACCACCGCCCGCACCTCGTCGTACAGGGCCGGGCCCTCCTGCGGGACGGGCGGCCGGCCGCTGCCCGGCCGGATGCCCAGGAGCTGATCGTTCGACAGGGCGAACACGACCCGCCGCAGCCCCGCCTGCTGGACGGCCGCCTCGCACATGGAACACGGCTGGCAGCTGGTGTACATCGTGGTCGCCGCCGCCGTGGCCGCGTCCAACTCCCGTGCGGCCCAGCGCGCCAGCTTCAGTTCGGGGTGCGCGGTGATGTCCCGCTCGGTGCGGGTCGTGTTCCGCTCCTCCGCGAGCACCGCGCCGTCCGGGCCGGCCAGCAGCGATCCGAACGGCGGGTTGCCGCTCGCGCGGGCCTCGGCCGCGAGCGCGATCGCCCGCCGGAGGAGGGTGTGGTCGTCGGGGACGGTCATGACTGCTCCGTAGGGGTGAGAGGGGGCTGGATGTGCGCGGCCACGGTGGCGAGTGCCTGCCAGGCCGCCTGCGGACGGCGGGTCTCGCGCGGGTCGCCGTGGTAGGGGTCGAGGACGACGGTGTCGGCGCCCAGCAGCCGGAGCCGGTCGAGGTCGGCCATGACCTGCTCGATCGTGCCCTCGCCGGCGAGCCGCTCCGGTGCGGTGACCGGCTCCGCGGTGAGCCGGAGCGCGATCCGGGGGGCGAAGGCGGGGACGGGGCGCCGCTCTTCGGCGGCGAGCTCCCCCAGCCGGGCCACGGATCCGCGCAGCATCGGCAGGGTGCAGCGCAGCGGGTGCCAGGCGTCCGCGAACCGCACCGCGCGGCGCAGGCCCGCCTCGCTGTTGCCGCCGACCCAGAGCGGGATGCGCGCGGTCCCGTAGGAGGCGGTGTCCGCCCAGGCCGCCCTGAGGTCCGCCAGGTGGGCGTCGGTCAGCCGCCCCCGCCGCTCGAACGGGACCCCGAGGGCGGCGAACTCCTGCCGGGCCCAGCCCACCCCCACGCCGAGGACCAGCCGGCCGCCGCTCAGCTCGTTCAGGTTGGCCGCCATCCGGGCGACGAGCAGCGGGTGCCGGTACGGGGCGATGAGGACGGTCGTGCCGAGCCGGACCCGGCCGGTGACACCGGCCAGCCAGGACAGCGTGGTGAACGGCTCGTAGAAGGGGGCGGGGTAGCGCTCGGCGACATCGGGCGTGATGGCCACGTGGTCCGAGACCATCAGCAGGTCGAAGCCCAGGTCTTCCACCGTCCGGGCCCAGTCGCGCAGGACTCCCGGGTCGGTGCCCGGGCCGAAGTTGGGGACGTTGATTCCGATCTTCACACCGCACAGGCTAGCCAGGCCGGACCGGCCGTCAGAAGGGATTCCTGCCTGTTCAGGGGAGCTCCGGCCGTGGATTCACCGGTAATCTGAGCGGATGACCGAGACTCTCGACGCGACGGACTGGGCCATCCTGACCGAGCTCCAGCAGGACGGCCGGCTGCCCTTCACGGAGCTGGCCCGCCGGGTGAACCTGAGCGCGTCGGCGACGACGGAACGGGTCCGGCGACTGGAGACGGCCGGGGTGATCACCGGCTACCGCGCCGAGGTGGACCTGGAGCGGACGGGGCATCCGGTGCTGGCGGTCGTCCGGCTGAAGTACCCGGGGCCGGGGACGCGGCACGAGCCGCTGCGCCGGCTGGTCGGCGAGCGTCCGGAGATCCTGGAGTGCCTGCGCACCACCGGGGACGACTGCTACGTCCTGAAGGTGGCGACCACGTCGATGGGCCATCTGGAAGAGGTCGTGGACGCGCTGGCCCAGCTGGGAAGCACGACCACCAACCTCGTCCTGAGCCGGACGCTGCCGTTTCGCGGCCCGCGCGTACCGCGCGCGGACGGCGGGCCGCTCTGAGTGGTCACGGCCGAGGGGACGCGGTGGGCGGCGCCGGGCACCGTCCACCGCGCCCGCGGGGCTCGGGTGGCACGGGTCAGGGCTCGTAGCGCCCGCTGTCGTAGCGGGGGCTGTCGTTCTGCCGGACGGCGGGCGAGGAGGCGTAGCTGCCGTAGGCGGTGAGGGCGACCTCGCCGAGCCCCACCGGGCGGGCGGCGCCCGTAGCAGTCCGGTGACACGGAATGATCCATTCCGTCGACTGTTCGTACTACCTTCGATCATGCACAGCACCGCCGCAGCCCGGTCCCCACCAGGGAGGGGGCGGACAACGTGCCCGTCCTCACCCTTACTTGCACGGGAGAACCCGCATGTCCCTCAAGACGACCCGCCGCGCGTCCGCCGTCCGCTCGCTGGCCGGCACGGTCCTGACCACCGCCCTGCTGGTATCCGCCGCGACGGCCTGCTCCTCCTCCCCCGGCACCGCCGCCGGCACCGCCGCGCCGACCACCGCCGCGACGGGGGCGCCCGGCGCGACCGGGACGCCCGCACCGACCGGTACCCCCGGCTCGACCGGCACCGCCGCGCCGAGCACCGCACCGAGCACCGCGCCCGGCACCGCGAAGCCGACCGCCACGCCCACCGCGCGCCCGACCACCCCGCCGGCCGTACCGCCCAAGGCGACGTCGCCCGGCCACACCCAGACCCTGGTGGACGGCAGCACCGCCGAGATCCAGGACCTCGGCAACCAGAACTACCGCGCCAAGATCGTCAGCCGCGGCTCGGTCCTGGCCACGCTGGAGACGAACAACAGCGACACCGGGCTGGACGCCAACGACATGTTCGTCGTGCTCTCGATGGACGGCCAGGTCCACTCCTGGATGGGCGGCGCGCAGCAGGGGCCGGGCACCTTCAAGCTCGCGGGCGGCTGGACGGCGAAGGTCACCAAGGTCGGCGAGCTGCACTACCGCGCGCAGATCCTCGGCATGGGGAACGAGGAGGTCGGCACCCTGGAGGCCAACCAGCAGGACGACGGCGCCGTCGCCAACGGCGTGTACATCGTGCTCAGCACCGGCGGCCGGATCAGCGCCCACATGTGAGCGGCGCCCCGGGCCGGCCCGCCGTCGGCGCCCGGCCCTACCCGCGGTCCCGGCCGCAGCGCAGGTTCCACCGCCCCGCGCGCCCGGACAGTTCGGTGACCGACAGCGGACGGACGTCGAGCCGCCAGAAGACCGCCGGGGGCAGGCCGAGCGCGTGCACCCCCGCAACGCCCTTGGCGGCGCTCCCGCGACACGGTGCCGTCCCTGCGACAACTGAAGACGACGGTGTGTGGAAGACCGGTGAGAAGCCGGCACGGTCGCGCCACTGTGAATCCGGAGCCTGGAGTACGTGCGGGCCCCGGCGAGTCGGACCCGCCCCCGTCGTCCGTGCTCCACCGAGCCGCCCTCGCGTTCGCATTCGATGGCAAAGCGCCCACCGCACCACTGAGTTGACGCTCCGACGGCTTCAGCCGGGGGGCCGGTCATGACCGCGGGCGGGTGAGGTCCGGTTCGTCGTCCCACCGCACCGGTGTGGCGGTGCCCGCGAGCCAGTCACGGCGCAGGACGGCGTACCCGACGCTGTCGTGAGCCGGGCCGTCGCCCGCGGGCCAGGCCTCCCGGTAGTGCGCCTCCTTGACGTAGCCGCAGCGCAGGAACGTGCGACGCATGGCCAGGTTGTCCCGGCGGGTGGTTCCCTCGACACGGTTCACCTGCGGGAACTCGTCGAACAGATAGCGCGTCAGCCAGTCCAGTGCCCGGCTGCCGAGACCCTGGCCGCGGTGCGGTGCGGCGAGCCTCAGGTCGAACACCGGGGTCTCGTCGCCCAGGTCCTCCAGGCGGATCAGGCCGACGTCCCGGCCGTCGGCGGTGATCCAGAACGTCCGGGTCCGCGGACCGTCGAACAGGCCGTCCGCCACCCACCGGCGAGCCTGGTCGGCGTGGACCCGGGCGGTGCTGTGGAACGGCCACTCGTGGCCGCCGAGGAAGGCGACCAGCGCGTCCGTCTCGGCGGGCCGGTCGGGCAGGGAACGTCGGTAGGTGATCTCCACCGGGGCACCCTACGCGCGGGAGGCGCCGGGCTCCCAGGCGTTTTCGACGGGACAGCGGCCCGTCCGGCCTCACCGGCGGCCGGACTCCGGTCCGACAGCCGGGCGGGCGGTCAGCACGCGGGTGGTGCTGCCGTCGTCCTCCTGGATGTCCCGGACGTGTGCGAAGCCGATCCTGGTCAGCAGGGTCAGCGAGGCGCTGTTCGGCGCGGCCACCGTGGCGTGCACCTCGGGCAGCCCGAGGGTGCCGAAGCCGTGGCCCACGAGGGCCCGGGCCAACTCCGTGCCCAGGCCGGACCCCCACGCCGCCGGAGCCAGCGCGTAGACGATCTCGTGGCCCCCGACCGCGTCGGTCGGCTTGATCTCGGCGTGCCCGATCAACGCGCCGTCCCGGCGGACGGCCCAGACGTCGAAGAGGTCCTGCGCGTAGACCTTGGTGAAGATCCGCCCGAACAGGGCCCGGTCCTCCTCCTCCTCGGAGGCGGGGCCGTCGCCCATCCACCGCGACACCCGCACGTCCTGGAACAGGGCCACGAAGGCCTCCTCGTCCTCGGGGACGTAGCGGTCGAGGAGCAGCCGCTCGGTGCGCAGGATCGGGGTCTGCCTCATGGACGGCGACGCTACCCACCGGACGCCGCACCCGACAAACCACTTTCCCGGGCAGGTGAACCGGTCGGCGGGTCGGGCGTAGGCCGTGCTGACCCTGCCTTCCCCCGGGGCGGCCCCACCGCCGTGGACCACGCGGTCTGACGGGCCCTCCGGGGCCTCCGGGGCTTCCAGGCGGTCAGAACGGGGCCGGCATTCGGCGTGATGGGCTCACCAGGATCTTGCGTCCCCGTCCGGCCTCGAAGCCGGCGGCTTCGGCGCACCCCGGCTTCCGCGCCGTAGCGAGCCGCTCCCTGCCGCGGGCCCCGGGTGCCGGAACCCTCTAGGCTCGGCGGGTCGGCGATCAAGGAAGAGGGCGACACGTGGGCGGCTGGGACAGGGCACTGGACGCGGCCGGGGTGACCGACCCCGGGCTGCGCGAGGACTACGGCCGGCAGCGCCGGCAGGTGACGCGGTACAAGCCGGAGGCCGTCCTGGCCGCCCGGCTCCTGCTGCCCGCCCGGCTCGTGCCGCACGTCATCGCGGCCACCGCCTACATGCACCGCACCGACACCCTGCTCGACAGCGGCCCGCTGGACGGCCGGAAGGCGGCGTACGCGCGCTGGGAACGGGAGGTCGCCGACAGCCTCGCCGCCGGCCGGACCGACGACCCCGAGCTGCGGCCGCTGCTGAACACCGTCGCCGCGCACCCCGCCCTGCGCGACCGCGCGCTGGAGCACCTCGCCGGAGCCGTCGCCGACCTCGACTTCACCGGCTTCGCCACCGAGGCCGACTACCAGCGCTACCTGGACGCCTACTCGTTGCCCGCGTTCATGGTCGTCGCCACCCTGCTCGGCCCGGACGGTGACCAGACCGCCTACCGCAGCGCCTGCCGCACCTTCATCGACGCCGGCCAGCGGCTGGACTTCGTCAGCGACCTCGCCGAGGACCTCGCCGACGGCCGTCTGACGATCCCCGAGCTGACCCTGGCCCGGCACGGGGTGACCCGCGCCGATCTGGAGCGGGGCGAGAACCTCCCGGCCGTCCGGGCGCTGGTCACCGAACAGCTCGATCTGGTCGACCGCACCCTCGCCGAGGGCCCCGCCCTGATCGCCCTCGTCCCGCCCGCCCACCGGCCGATGGTCCGCTGCATGATCGGCCTGGACGAACTGACCAGCGCCGCCGCCCGCGCCGACGTCCCGGCCCTGCTGCGCCGTTCGGCCGCACCGCCCAGGCCCGCCGCCCTCCGCCTGCTCGGCCGCGAGTACCTCCGGGCCCGCCGGGTGCGCGGCTGAGCGGTACCCGGCCCGCCCACCACGCCAGCGGGCATTACTGCTTGACAGGGTGCGTAATACTGTAACGCGCACGGGCCCGAGCGCCGGCGGCGCCGGACCGACGGGCCCCTCCCAGCGAGCTCGGAGCACGACATGCACCCCTTCCTCGACCAGCCGGGGCCGCTGGCCTTCGCACACCGGGGCGGTGACCTCGGCCGTCCGGAGAACTCGCTCGCGGCCTTCGAGGCCGCCGTGGCCCTCGGGTACCGCTACCTCGAAACGGATGTGCACGCCACCGCCGACGGCGTCCTGGTGGCCTTCCACGACTCCCGCCTGGACCGCGTCACCGACCGCACCGGCGCGGTGGCCGACCTGCCCTGGGAGACCGTCAGGCAGGCCCGGATCGGCGGCACCGAACCGGTACCGCTGCTGGAGGACCTGCTCGGCGCGTTCCCGGAGGCCCGCTTCAACGTCGACGTCAAGGCGATGGCGGCCGTCGGACCGCTGGTCGGGGCGGTCCGCCGGACGAACTCCTGGGACCGGGTCTGCGTCGGCGGCTTCTCCGACAGCCGCCTCTCGGCCGTCCGCGCCGCCGCCGGTCCCCGGCTGGCCACCTCGCTCGGCCCCCGCGAGGTGGCCCGGCTGCGGCTGCGCTCGCTGGCCGGGCCGCTGCTGCGGGGCCCCGGGGCGCCGTTCGCCGGGGTGTGCGCGCAGGTGCCGGAGCGGCACCGGGGCGTGCTGGTCGTCGACCGCGCCTTCGTCCGCGCCGCCCACCGGCTCGGCCTGCCGGTGCACGTCTGGACGGTGGACGACCCCACACGGATCGGGGCTCTCCTCGACCTCGGGGTGGATGGCATCATGGCCGATCGCATCGACGTCCTGCGGGACGTCCTCGGCGAGCGCGGCTGCTGGACCGACGGCAGCACCGGCTCCAGCACGGTGACAGGAGCCTCATGAGCACCACGGCCCACCTTCCGGACCGCCAGGCGGTCACCACCGACGACCGGGCCCTGCGCCGGATGCAGTTCGGCTGGTACATCAACGACTGGGCGAACGCCGCCTTCTCGGCCACCGTCCTGACGGTGTTCCTCGGGCCGTACCTGACCTCGGTGGCCAAGAACGCCGCCGACGCGGCCGGCGACGTGCACCCGCTCGGCCTCTCGATCCGCGCCGGATCGTTCTTCCCCTACACGGTCTCCTTCTCCGTGCTGATCTCGGTGGCGGCGATGCTGCTGACCGGGACGGTCGCGGACCGCACCGGGCGGCACAAGGAGCTGATGTGCGGCGCCGCCTACGTCGGCGCGGTCGCCACGATGGGGATGTTCTTCCTCGACGGCGACCGCTACCTGCTCGGCGGCGCGCTGCTGGTGGTCGCCAACATCGCGTACGCGGTGTCGGTCGCGCTCTCCTACGCCTACCTGCCGGCCCTGGCCACCCCCGACGAACGCGACACCGTCTCCTCCAAGGGCTGGGCGTACGGGTACGCCGGCGGCGGCCTGCTGCTGGTCGCCAACCTCGCGCTGTTCGAGGGCCACGACGCGCTCGGCCTGTCCTCCGGCACCGCCGTGCGGATCTGCCTGGCCTCGGCCGGCCTGTGGTGGGCGCTGTTCACCATCGTCCCGATGCTGCGGCTGCCGTCCCGGGCCGGCGCGGCGCCCGAGCGCGCCGCGGCCGCACCCGACGACCGGCCCACCGCCGGGAGCCTGCGCGAACTCGCCCGCACGCTGCGCGGCATGCGCGAGCACCCGCTCACCCTGCTCTACCTGGGCGCCTTCCTCTGCTACAACGACGGCATCCAGACCGTCGTCTCCCAGGCCTCGCTCTACGGCAGCGAGGAGCTCGGCATGGACCAGACCTCATTGGTCGCCGCCGTGCTCCTGGTCCAGATCGTCGCGATCGGCGGCGCGCTGCTGCTCGGCCGGATCGCCCGCCGGTACGGTGCCAAGCGGACCGTCCTCGGCTCGCTGGTCGGCTGGGTGGTCACCCTCGCCCTCGGATACGTCATGCCCGCCCACCAGCCCGCCTGGTTCTTCGTCCTGGCGTGCATGATCGGCCTGGTGCTCGGCGGCAGCCAGGCACTCTCCCGCTCGCTGTTCTCCCACCTCATACCGGCGGGCCGGGAGGCGGAGTACTTCAGCCTCTACAAGGTCAGCGACCGCGGCACCAGCTGGATGGGCCCGCTGGTCTTCGGCCTCGCCTACCAGATCACCGGCAGCTACCGCTCGGCGATCATCTCGCTGCTGGTGTTCTTCGTGATCGGCTTCGCCCTGCTGACGAAGGTCCCGCTCCGCCGCGCCATCGAGGCGGTCGGCAACCCCGTCCCCGAGCGGCTGTGACGGTCCGGGCCCGGGCGGCAGGCCTGCTGCCGCCCGGGCCCGGACCACCGGGTCCTCACGAACCCGCGGTGGCCGCCTCCAGCGTGGTCGCCATGACCGGGCTGGTGAAGGTGTTCGTGGCGTCCCCCGAGGACGGGTGGTAGGAGCCCCACTTCAGGTAGTTGCGGGTGCCGTCCCAGGTGGTGCCCTTGAAGGTGCCCGAGCCGGTGGTGAACGTCTGCTTCACGCCGTCGAACCAGAAGTCGATGGTGCCGTCGGTGCGGCCGAGACGGATCTTCAGCGCGTAGGAGTGCCACTGGTCGTTGGTGGTCGGCGCGGTCCACAGCTGGTGCGCGACGTGCTCGGTGTCCCACTCCTGGAGGCGGATCCGTCCGGTCGTCGCGTCGATCTCGATCGGGTGGTTCGCGGTGCCGGTGCTCGGCGAGCACTTCAGCTGGAAGACGTACCGGCTGTTCGCGTCCTTGATGTCCACCTTGGACGACCAGCCGAGGTAGAAGGTGTCCCTTTCCTTCAGGTCGGGGCCGAGCGTCTCGCAGCGCTCCTCGCCCGCGGCCTGGAAGGCCCGCCACACACTGCCCTTCGCCGCGTCCTTGACGACGCCGAAGTTGCCCGCCGCGCACTGGACTCCGGTGAACGAGGACGGGCCCTTGGCGGTGCTCGGGGTCCAGAGGACCTTGCCCGCCGCGGCGGCCGGGCTGCTGGCGGCGGCCGAGCCGCAGGAGAGCGCGAGCACGGTGAGGGCCGCGGCGCCGACGGCGGTCTTGCGGTGCTGGGACAGAAGGGACATGCCTCTCCCGGGTGGATGAGTGGCGGAGAACGGAGGCCGTCCGGCCGTGGGGGCGGCCCGGACGCATGGAGCGATCCGACCATCTGACCACCTGACGGAGCGTTGTCCAAGCGGTCCGGCCGGTCGTGGCCCTTTCGGGCAGGTCCGCCGCCTGCCGGGGCCACTGCGGCGCGCCCGTCCGCGCGGGCGCGCCGCAGTGGCCGGCCCGCTACCGGGTGTGCGGCAGAGCCCCGCCCCCATCCCCGGCGCCCGCGTCGTAGGACGAGGTGCCCTCGTCCAGCAGCGGCTCCTGGGTCTTCAGGTGTGCGGGGGCCAGCGCCCGCAGCACGTGGTAGCCGGTGATGACGACCAGGGTGCCCAGCGCGATGCCGCTCAGGCTGAAGGTGTCGGTGAACTTCATGGTGACGTTGCCGATGCCGATGATGATGCCCGCGGCGGCCGGCACCAGGTTCAGCGGATTGCGCAGGTCCACCCCCGCGTTGGTCCAGATCTGCGCGCCGAGCAGCCCGATCATGCCGTACAGGATGACGGTGATGCCGCCGAGCACCCCACCGGGGATCGCGGCCACCACGGCGCCGAACTTCGGGCAGATGCCGAACAGCAGCGCGAAGCCGGCCGCGGCCCAGTAGGCGGCGGTGGAGTAGACGCGGGTGGCGGCCATGACGCCGATGTTCTCCGAGTACGTGGTGTTCGGCGGGCCGCCGAGCACGGTGGAGAGCATCGAGCCGACGCCGTCCGCGGAGATCGCGGTACCCAGCTTGTCGTCCAGGTTCCGGCCGGTCATCTCGCCCACCGCCTTGACGTGCCCCGCGTTCTCCGCGACCAGCGCGATCACCACGGGCAGCGCCACCAGGATCGCCGACCACTGGAAGGTCGGGCCGTGGAAGTCGGGCAGGCCGACCCAGTCCGCCCGGCCGACGCCAGAGAGGTCCAGGCGCCAGTGGTCCGTCAGGTGCCCGCTCGCGTCCGCCGAGTGGATCCGCCCGAAGACCCGGTCGAACAGCCAGGAGATCCCGTACCCGAAGACCAGCCCGAGGAAGATCGCCACGCGCGACCAGAACCCGCGCAGGCAGACCACGGCCAGCCCGGTGAACAGCATCACCAGCAGCGCCGTCCACTGGTCCTGGGGCCAGTACGTCGAGGCGGTGACGGGCGCGAGGTTGAAGCCGATCAGCATGACGACGGCGCCGGTGACGATCGGCGGCATCGCGGCGTGGATGATCCGCGCCCCGAACCGCTGGACGGCGAGGCCCACCAGGAACAGCGCCCCGCCCACCACGAACACCGCGCCGGTGACCGTCGCGCTGGTACCGCCCTGCGCCCTGATCACCGCGGCCACGCCGACGAAGGACAGCGAGCAGCCGAGGTAGCTGGGCACCCGACCGCGGGTCGCCAGCAGGAAGATGACGGTCGAGACGCCGGACATCATGATCGCCAGATTGGGGTCGAGCCCCATCAGCACGGGGGCCACGAAGCTCGCGCCGAACATGGCCACCACGTGCTGGGCGCCGAGCCCCGCCGTCCGGGGCCAGGAGAGCCGTTCGTCCGGAGCGACGACCGCTCCCGGTGCGGGCGTACGCCCGTCACCGTGCAGCTTCCAGCGCACGCCGAGATCCATGTGGGGGTTCGCTTTCTCTGTACTTCCGGGGGATTGTCGCCCCCATTGTCCCGGCCACCGCCCGCCCCGGCCGTCACCGCCCCTCCCCCGACCTGCGTCCCCGGCCCCGCGGCCGGCCCCCGGCGGCGTCACCGGGCGGTCAGCGCAGCACCGAGCGCGCGATCCGGAACCCTATGTCGTCGACCCGGAAGGTCGGGTGGCTGCGGCGTCGCACGGAGGCCCGGCAGCTCCAGTGCTCGTCGAACCAGCCGCCGCCGCGCAGCACCCGGTAGGTGCCGTAGACCTCGGCGTCGTAGACGTCCCAGCACCACTCCCAGACGTTGCCGAGCATGTCGTGGAAGCCCCACGGATTGGGCCGCCTGCCGCCCACCTCCCGGATCCGCTCGTCCGAGTTCCCCCGGTACCAGGCGACTTCGTCGAGCGGGCCGTACCGCGGCCCGGTGGTGCCGGCGCGGCAGGCGTATTCCCACTCGGCCTCGGTCGGCAGCCGGTACCCGTTTGCGGCGGCGTCCCACTCGACGTCCTCGCCGTCGGCCCGGAAGCCGTCGGCCCGCAACCGGTAGACCGGGGCGTACCCGTCGCGCCGCGACAGCGCGTTGCAGAACCGGACGGCGTCCCCCCAGGAGACGCTCTCGACGGGTAACCCGGCCCCCTGGGCGGCGCTCGGACGCAGCCCGGTGACCTCGGTGTAGAGCGCCTGGGTGACCGGGTGGGGCGTGAGCAGGTAGGGCGCGAGCCCGACCTCCCAGCTACGCCGTGTCCGCCGGTCCGACAGGACGGCCCGGCCCGGGGGGACGGCGATCATCTCGGGCTCTGTACGGGTTCCCATGGGCCGAGGACGCTACCGCAGCCGCCCGGACCGGGCACGACCGGATCGCCTCCCGGTCGGTGGCAGCGGCGTGGCGGCCCTATCCGGAGGTGATCCGGCGGCCGTTGGTCTCGTCCGGGCGGACGCGCACCCACAGGTCGCGGCCGCCGCCGGCCCAGGGGGTGCTCCCCGGCAGCTCCTTGAGCCGGGCGATCTCGTCGGGGTCCTCGACGTACTGGGCCCGGCCGAGGATCAGCACGCTCCAGCCCCGGCTGAGGCTCTCGTCGATGTGGTCCACCTGGAACGAGA
>NZ_JBEXYD010000057.1:44166-49683 GCF_040630735.1 Kitasatospora sp. NPDC005748 | reverse complement strand
GTCTGCGCGTCACAGCCAACATTCCTACCGGGTTCTGCCCTGGAGCAGGGGCAGAACCCGAAGATTGATCACAACATCACACAGGCCCTAGCACCGTCTGCAGCAGAAAGGGCTGGGCCACGATGGCGCGTACGGACGGATCAAAATCGGCGAAGAGCAGACGCGACAACTCAAGCCGTGACTCGTAGATCACGTGATCGCCCATCGTCGCCGACCAGTAGGTGCCCGAGTAGTGCTTCTGGTTCCTGTACCAGCGGAACGTCCGCCACGGATGAGCCGTCTGCAGCGACGCCGGTGCGACGGACGCCCAGGAACACTCCTCAATCCCGCTACCGCGCCCACGAAAGCTGACAGTCGCTTCCATCCCCACTCCCGAGTTGGAGTTGCCCCTCGGCAGCACGATGCTCCCGCCCAACACGCTGACGGGAGCACACCGGCAACACTCACTCGAACGAGGTACGGCAGCGACCTGCGAATCTCAGCCTGGTGTCGGATCCGACTTCGATCCGACACCGACCATGAGATTCCGACACGAAATTTGAGACCCTACACAACGGCGCGGTCAGTCCCGCGTCATGTCGACGAAGCGCGAGTAGTGGCCCTGGAAGGCCACCGTGATGGTGGCGGTCGGACCGTTACGGTGCTTGGCGACGATCAGGTCGGCCTCGCCGGCGCGCGGGGACTCCTTCTCGTAGGCGTCCTCGCGGTGGAGCAGGATGACCATGTCGGCGTCCTGCTCGATCGAGCCGGACTCACGCAGGTCCGAGACCATCGGCCGCTTGTCGGTGCGCTGTTCGGGACCACGGTTCAGCTGGGAGAGCGCGATCACCGGCACCTCCAGCTCCTTGGCCAGCAGCTTGAGGTTTCGCGACATGTCCGAGACCTCCTGCTGGCGGTTCTCGGCCCGGCGGGAGCCGCCGGACTGCATCAGCTGGAGGTAGTCGATGACGACCAGCTTGATGTCGTTGCGCTGCTTGAGCCGGCGGCACTTGGCGCGGATCTCCATCATCGACAGGTTCGGCGAGTCGTCGATGAACAGCGGCGCCTCACTGACGTCCGGCATCCGCCGGGCGACCCGCGTCCAGTCGTCGTCCGTCATGTTCCCCGAGCGCATGTGGTGCAGCGCCACCCGGGCCTCCGCCGAGAGCAGACGCATGGCGATCTCGTTGCGCCCCATTTCGAGCGAGAAGATCACGCTCGGCAACTTGTGCTGGATCGAGCAGGCCCGCGCGAAGTCCAGCGCCAGGGTGGAGTTGTGCGTCGGCACCATGGCCCGGGTCGCCAGGTACAGGTGGTCCGGGTTGTCGACCTCGACGCACCGGACGGGGACGCTGTCCGTCTCGCGCACCTCGACGATGAAGCGCTGCCTCAGCCGCGCCGTACCGGGGCGCCTGCGGTCGGAGTGCGTGATCCGCTTCCGCTCCAGCCCGAAGACCTCGTCCTCCGGCGTGAAGGTGACGATGTAGGCCGTGGACGAGTCCTCGGAGCGCCCCTTGACCCGCTTGGTGGCCACCCCGCAGCGGTAGCCGAGGCCGACCACGAGTTCCCGGAAGCTCTCGGCCAGTACCCGGTTGGTGACGGCGAACTGCACCGAGCCCGTTCGGTTGACCGTTCCGTCCGTGTCGAGGAGCCCGGCCAGCAGCGCCCGGCGCTGGGCGATGGAACCACGCAGGTACTCCGCGGGGATGTGCTTGTCGCCCAGGACCCCGAGGCCCCGTAGCGCCACGAGCAGGCTGCCGTGGCTCCGGGTGCAGCCCGAGCACCGCGGTTCGGCGGCGCCCGAGACGCACGCCCGGCCACAGTCCACGCAGGTGGGTGCCGGAACGGGCGCCGAGACCAGCCGCGCCCGCCCGCCGCACGACCTTCCGCAGGTCCGCACCTGGGCGAGCTTGGGCATGAAGGCGGCGCCGCAGACGACGCAGACCCGCTCGGCGGCCACCGGCCGCGCCACCGCGAACCTCAGCGCGTAGGTCAGCGACGTGCCGCCCACCTGCCGTGCCTCGAAGCCCTCCTCCTCGATGCGGCGGATGATCTCCGGGTCGGCCGAGGTGATCCTCGCGGCGTCGCTGTGGCCGTCACCCAGCCAGGCCCCCAGCGTGTACGGCGGTACGGGCAGGTCACGCTCCGGAAGGTCCAGTGCCGCGGTGTTGCGGACGGAGTGGTTGGCACGGCGGTCCGCCGTAAGGCAGCGAACCGTCGCGGCGATCTCCTTGGTCGTCCTGACCTCCGCCCGCGCGGCCCGTGCCGACCTGCGGGAGGCCCGGGTCTCGGTCAGCCACTGGTGGTCGGCGTCGGCGATCACGGAGGTACCGTCGTCGAACACCACCTCGAAGCACGGGCGGCCCGTCATGACCTCGGTGGCGGCGACCACCCGCGTCGGCAGCCCCGCGGCATCGAGGAGGAGGTCACCCGTCCGGACCTCTCCCATGGTGGTCCAGCCGTCCGGGGTCGGCAGCGGCGTGTCCAGCGCCAGGGCCTTACCCATGGCCGGACGGGCCGCGATGACGATCATCTGGCCGGGGTGCAGGCCGTTGGTGAGCTGGTCGAAGTCGGCGAAGCCGGTCGGGACGCCGGACATCTGGCCGTTGCGGGAGCCGATCGCCTCGATCTCGTCGAGGGCGCCCTCCATGATGTCGGAGAGCGGCGCGTAGTCCTCGTTGGTCCGCTGCTCGGTGACGGCGTAGATCTCCGCCTGGGCCGCGTTGACGATCTCGTCGACGTCGCCCTCGGCGGCGTAGCCCATGCCCGCGATCCGGGTGCCGGCCTCGACCAGCCGGCGCAGCACCGCCCGCTCGTGGACGATCTCGGCGTAGTACTCGGCGTTGGCGGCGGTCGGGACGGAGTTGACCAGGGTGTGCAGGTAGCCGGGGCCGCCGACCCGGACGAGCTCGCCGCGCTTGGTCAGCTCGCCGGCCACGGTGATCGGGTCGGCCGGCTCCCCGCGGGCGTAGAGGTCGAGGATGGCGCCGTGGATCAGCTCGTGCGCGGGCCGGTAGTAGTCGGCCGGCTTCAGCACCTCGACCACGTCGGCGATGGCGTCCTTGGACAGCAGCATGCCGCCGAGGACGGACTGCTCGGCGGCGAGGTCCTGCGGGGGCACCCGCTCGAAGCCGTCGGCCGCGGAGCGCTCGTCCTCGTCGTCCTGGCGCCGCTTGCCGCCGTCGCGCTGGAAGCCGCCCGAGCCCTTGCCGCCCTTCTGGAAGCCGCCGGAACCGGAGCCGGAGCCCGAACCGCGCCCGCGCGCGACCGGCAGCCGGTCGCCGGGACCGTCCGGGAAGGGAGCGTCGGCGAAGGCACCGACCGGGAACGGGTCGTCCGCGGTCTGCCAGTCCTCCTCCGGCGGCGGGGCGTCGTGGTCGTCGTACTGGGGGCCGGTCACGCGTGTTCCCCGATCAGCGAGTGGTGCGAGTTGGAGCGGGCCTTGCCGGTGGCTGGGTGGAGCGGAGCCGCGCCCCTCTTTCTACCTCCACCGCACCGACAAATCGGACGCCGGGGCGGGTGGGAGTGTCGGGCGGAGAGCCCACGCTAAGGCGCCGGAAGCCCTTCAGCCAAGGCGGTTATCCACAGGGGGTGTGGACGAGCGGCCGGAGGCTGTGGAGAAGTACCGCAAACCTGTGGACGCCCCTGTGGAAAGCCCTGTGGATAACCGGACCATCGATCCGCTGTCAACCTGATGACCTGGGATTACCTCGTTCGAGGGCTGTGCATGAGAAATTCTTCACACGCAGCCGAGTGGCCGTGGACACACAGCACCGCGGACTCGTCGCCCAGGATTTCGAGTAACACTCCAAACCGGCTGGCGGTCATTACCTGTGGATGAGTAGCCTTGACCCCATGACCGCCCCCACCACCGACCGCCGCCGGCACGACAGGGAGATCCTCGCCCTGGCCGTCCCGGCCTTCGGCGCCCTGGTCGCCGAGCCGCTGTTCCTGCTGGCCGACTCGGCCATCGTGGGCCACCTCGGCACCCCCCAGCTGGCCGGTGTGGGTGTCGCCTCGGCCGCGCTCACCACCGCCACCGGGGTCTTCGTCTTCCTCGCCTACGCCACCACCGCCGCGGTCGCCCGCCGGATCGGCGCCGGCGACCGCCGGGCCGCCATCCAGCAGGGCATCGACGGCATCTGGCTCGCCCTCGCGCTGTCGCTCGGCGTGGTCGCCCTGGCCGTGCTGCTGGCGCCCTGGGCGGCCGACCTGCTGGGCGCCTCGGCCACCGCCGCGCCCTACGCCGTGACGTATCTGCGGATCAGCGCGCTCGGCATCCCCGCGATGCTGATGGTGATGGCCGCCACGGGCGTGCTGCGCGGCCTCCAGGACACCCGCACCCCGCTGCTGGTGGCGGTCGCGGGCTTCGCCGCCAACATCGGCCTGAACGTCGGCCTGGTGTACGGCGCCGGGCTGGGGGTGGCCGGCTCCGCCTGGGGCACCGTGCTGGCCCAGACCGGGATGGCCGCCGCCTACCTGGTCGTGGTGGTCCGCGGGGCCCGCCGGGAGCGCGCCTCGCTGCGGCCGGACGCGGCGGGCATCCGGGCCTGCGCCCGGGCCGGCGGACCGCTGATGGTCCGCACGCTGAGCCTGCGCGCCATCCTGATGATCGCCACCGCGGTCGCCGCCGGGCTCGGCGACGACGCGATAGCCGCGCACCAGGTCGCCATGACGGTCTTCCTCTTCATCGCCTTCGCCCTGGACGCCATCGCCATCGCCGGGCAGGCGATCATCGGCCGCCACCTGGGCGCCGCGGACGTCGCCGGGGCGCGGGCGGCCACCCGGCGGATGATCGAGTGGGGCATCGGCTCCGGACTGCTGCTCGGCCTGCTGGTGGTGGCGGCCCGGCCGCTGTACGTCCCGCTGTTCACGCCCGACCCGGCGGTGCAGGCCCAGCTGAACACCGTGCTGCTGCTGCTCGCCCTCTGCCAGCCGGTCTCCGGCCTGGTCTACGTCCTGGACGGGGTGCTGATGGGCGCCGGCGACGGCCCGTACCTGGCCTGGGCCATGCTGGCCACGCTGGCGGTCTTCGCCCCGGTGGCCCTCGCGGTGCCGGCCCTCGGCGCCGGACTGGCCGGGCTCTGGTGGGCGATGAACCTGTTCATGCTGGTCCGCGCGGCGTTCCTGGCCCGGCGAGCCCTGAGCGGCAAGTGGCTGGTCACCGGCGCGGTGCGGGCCTGAGCCAGGGCCCCGGTGCGGGCCTGAGCCCGGGCCCCGGTGCGGCGCCGGGCCCCGGGAACGACCGAGGGCCGGCCACCCCCCGAAGGGGTGACCGGCCCTCGGGCCACAGCTACGGAGCTCAGGCAGCGACGACGGCGACGTCGAGGTTGGCCTGGACGTCGGAGTGCAGCTTGACCGAGACCTTGTGGGTGCCCACGGTCTTGATCGGCGAGGCGATCGCGACGGCGCGCTTGTCCACGGCCGGGCCGCCGGCGGCCTTGATGGCCTCCACGACGTCGGCCTGGGTCACCGAACCGAACAGACGGCCGGCCTCGCCCGAGCGAACGGCCAGCTTGACCTGGACGCCTTCGAGCT